>JAGRKQ010000187.1:923-7359 GCA_020442235.1 Hyphomicrobiaceae bacterium
CGCGATCTGGAAATAGCGGTCGAAGCCGGCGACCATCAGAAGCTGCTTATACTGCTGCGGCGCCTGCGGCAGAGCATAGAAGCTGCCGGGATGAATGCGGCTCGGCACGAGGAAGTCACGCGCGCCTTCCGGGCTGGAAGCGGTCAGGATCGGGGTGGAGAACTCGGTAAAGCCGACACCCTGCATCCTGGCGCGCATCGCGGTGACGATGCGGGTGCGCTGCATGATGTTCCGGTGCAGCGTCTCGCGGCGCAGATCGAGGAAGCGGTAGCGCAGGCGCGTGTCCTCGGGGAAATCCGGCTCGCCGAACACCTGAAGCGGCAGTTCCTTCGCCGCGCCCAGCACCTCGATCTCGCGGGCGAAGACCTCGACCTCGCCGGTCGGCAGGTTGGCGTTGATGGTCTCGGGCGTGCGCGCCTTCACCGTGCCGTCGATGCGGATGCACCATTCGGAACGCACGGTCTCGGCCAGCGCAAAGGCCGGCGAATCAGGATCGGCAACCACCTGCGTCAGGCCATAATGATCGCGAAGGTCGATGAACAGCAGGCCGCCATGGTCGCGCACGCGGTGAACCCAGCCCGAAAGACGTACGGTTTCGCCCGCATTCGCGCCCCGGAGCGCGCCGCAGGTGTGGGAACGGTAGCGATGGAGGGCCGCATTTTCGGACATTTCGCGCCTTGCCTTGCCGAGAGATTTGAAAAAGCCGGCGGAAAGGGGCATTGCGAGTTGAGAATGTCAAGCGTTCGCCGGACGGGCGGGCGCAGCTTCGCATCGAAACCGCCGCCTGGACCCTGACACCATGATCCCGCTGACCTCGACCGACGCCGTCCGGCAAGCCTGCCAACGCATGGCCGCCCATCCTTTCGTTACGGTCGATACGGAGTTTCTGCGCGAGACGACCTATTATCCCCGGCTGTGCCTCATCCAGGTCGCCAGTCCCGACGAGGCGATCCTCATCGATGCGCTGGCCGAGGGGCTCGACCTTGCCCCCTTCTTCGAGCTGATGGCCAATGAAGCGGTGCTGAAGGTCTTCCACGCGGCCCGGCAGGACCTGGAGATCATGGTGAACCTTTCCGGCAAGGTTCCCGCCCCGATCTTCGACACCCAGGTCGCGGCCATGGTCTGCGGCTATGGCGACCAGATCGCCTATGACCAGCTGGCCCAACAGATCGCCCGCGCCCGCATCGACAAGACCCACCGTTTCACCGACTGGGCCCGCCGCCCTCTCAGCGAGGCCCAGCTCGACTATGCTCTCGCCGATGTGACGCATCTGCGCGACATCTACCAGGCGCTTGCCGGCCAGTTGGAAGAAAGCGGACGCACCGAGTGGGTGAAGGAGGAAATGGCCGTTCTCACCAACCTCTCCACCTACATCGTCGAACCGGCCGAAGCGTGGCAGCGCATGAAGCTCAGGGTGCGCAAGCCGATCGAACTCGCCGTTCTGCAAAAGCTTGCCGAATGGCGCGAAAGCGAGGCCCAGACGCGCGACGTGCCGCGCGGGCGCATCGCCAAGGACGATCTTCTGTTCGAGGTCGCAACCCATCAGCCGGCCAGCGTCGAGGCGCTCGGACGGCTGAGGGCGGTGCCGCGCGGCTGGGAACGCTCGCGCAGCGGCGAAGAGGTGATCGCCTGCGTCAAGGCTGCGCTGGAGATCGCCCGCGAGGATCTGCCGCGCCTTCCCAAGCCGCCGCGCCGGGCCGAGGGCGCGCCCGCCGTTGCCGATCTTCTCAAGGTGCTTCTGAAGCTCGTCTGCGAGCGCGAAGGCGTCGCAAGCCGGGTCATTGCCACCGTCGACGAACTGGAACTGATCGCCGCCGATGACGAGGCCGATGTGCCGGCACTGAAAGGCTGGCGGCGGGAACTCTTTGGCAATGAGGCGCTGAAGCTCAAGGCCGGCAAGCTGGCGATTGCCGTTTCCGGCCGGCGCAGTGTCGTCGTCCCCCTGGACGAGGCGCCGTCAGACGCCTGAGGGCACCGGACCGATCACGATATCGCTGTTGCGCCCGATCAGACGGGCGAGCTGGCCAAGGCGTTTTCTCAGCCGGTCACCCAGAAGATCGCGGTGGCTCTCGGGAAGATGCAGGCATAGCATATCGGCGTCGAGGCTGAAGCCGATGGCGCCGATCAGGCCGTTCATGGAGGCCGTCAGCACCGAATCGACCCGCAAAAGCGCCCCCAGCAGCCGGGCCCGTTCCATCAGGCGCGGCGTCGTGATCGTCGCGATGGCCGGCGACAGCGCCTCGTCCACCAACCCCTGATGACGATAGAAGCTCGACAGGGCGAGATAGGCGCGGCCGGGATGGTCGAGCCCGACAAAGGCGGCATGGGCGATGATGTTGAGGCTCTGCGTGCCCCGGTAATCGGGATGCGCCCGCCAGCCGATGTCGGAGAGAAGACAGGCCGCACGGCGCAGCCGCTTTTCCTCCTCCGTCTCGTCGACGCCCAGCGTGGCAAAAACCCGTTCCGTCCACACGCCCAGTTCGCGCCCGTGTTCGGGTGAGCGCGAACGCAGGATGGCCAGTTCCGTTGCCGCTGCAAGCAGAGGGTCGGTTTCGCGCTCGGCCTCGGCGAGGCGCTCGTAAAGCAGCCCTTCGCGCAGGCCCAGCGCAGAAACCACGATCCGCTTCGGGCCGCCGATGGCGATCAGCGCCTTCAGCACCGCCGCCCCGAAAGGGAGCAGAGCCCGCCGGGCCTTGGAAATGCTCTGGGCCGCATCCAGCGCGCCAAGGTCGCGCTTCAGGATGTCGTCGCAGTAAAGCCCCATCTCCTGCGCCTCGATGGCATAGGCGTGCATGACGTTGAGGGGATAGGCGCTCTCGATCATGTGCAGCTTGGCAAGATTGCGCCAGGTGCCGCCGACGAGAAAGAGATCGCGGCCAGCGGCATTGCGGGCCATGCGCGAGCCATCCAGAACCGCATGGGCATGGGAAAGCGCCCGCCGGACGTTGCCGCCAACGGATTCCTGCAAGCGGATGCCCCCCAGCGGCAGCGTCTCGCCATGGCCGATGCCGTTCTGGCCGACATCGACGAGTTCCAGGCTGCCGCCGCCCATGTCGCCGACAAGGCCGTCCGGATTGTGGAAGCCGGAGAGAATGCCAAGGGCGGCCCGCCGCGCTTCGATCTCGCCGGAGAGCACCTCGACGCGGGCGCGGCAGATCTCTTCCACCGCAGCGATGAAAGCCGGCCCGTTGGAGGCTTCACGCACCGCGGCCGTTGCCATGATGACCAGTTCGACGACGCCCATCTGATCGGCCATGAGGCGGAAGCGCCGCAGCGCGGCCAGCGATGCCTCGACGGCGCCTTCGGCCAGGGCGCCGGTCTCGCCGATGCCCCGCCCAAGGCCGCAGAGCGCCTTCTCGTTGAAGAGCGGCGTGGGCGCGCGCGACAGCCGCTCATAGACGACAAGACGCACCGAGTTGGAGCCGATGTCGACGACACCGAAGGGCCCGTGCCCATCCAGCCGCCCCTGCGGTTGCAGGGCCATCGTCACCGCGTCACTTGCGGACAATGGTTTTCGGTTGGCTCGACTTGAGAGATTTGCCACGTCCGGACAGGCTCGGATTGGTCATGAAATAGTGGTGGGCATTGAACGGCTCCTCCCCCGCGGAGGGGACGATGCGCTCATGACCGCCATCGCTTGTGAGCCGCCAGCTTTGCTGATTGTCCTTCAGATTGGCAACCATGATCTGGTCGAGAACCTGTGCATGAACGGTCGGATTGGAGATCGGCACCATGGTTTCCACACGCCGGTCGAGATTGCGCGGCATGAGATCGGCGGAGGACATGTAGACCAGCGCCTCGTCTGACGGCAGGCCCGCGCCGTTGCCGAAGCAGTAGATGCGGCTGTGTTCCAGAAAGCGCCCAACGATGGATTTGACCCGGATGTGATCGGAAAGGCCCGGCACGCCCGGCCTCAGACAACAAATGCCGCGTACCACCAGATCGACCTCGACGCCGGCCGCGCTTGCCGCATAGAGCGCCTCGATGATCTCGCGGTCGACGAGAGAGTTCATCTTGAACCAGATGGCCGCGGGCCGGCCGGCCTTGGCGTGGGCGATCTCCTCGCCGATGTGGCGCAGGATGCGCGATTTCAGATAGCGCGGCGACACCGCCATGCGGTCGAGCTCGGCCGGTTCGGCATAGCCGGTGATGTAGTTGAAGACCCGCGTCACGTCGCGTGCGATCACCGGATCGGCGGTGAAGAAGGACAGGTCCGTGTAAATCTTTGCCGTCACCGGGTGATAATTGCCGGTGCCGATGTGGCAGTAGCTGGCCAGATTGCCGGCCTCGCGGCGCACCACCAGCGACAATTTGGCGTGAGTTTTCAACTCGATGAAGCCGAAGACGACCTGTGCGCCGGCACGTTCCAGATCGCGCGCCCAGCGGATGTTGGCTTCCTCGTCAAAGCGCGCCTTCAGTTCGACCAGCGCGGTCACCGACTTGCCCGCTTCGGCGGCCTCGGCCAGCGCCTTGACGATCGGACTGTCGTTGGAGGTGCGGTAAAGCGTCTGCTTGATGGCGATGACGTCCGGGTCGGCCGCAGCCTGTCTCAGGAACTGGATGACCGCATCGAAGGACTCGTAAGGGTGATGAACGATGATGTCCTTCTGGCGGATCGCCGCCAGGCAATCGCCGCCATGCTCGCGGATGCGCTCGGGGAAGCGCGGCGCGTAGGGCACGAATTTCAGATCGTTGCGGTCGACGCCGACGAGCTGGGACAATTCGTTCAGCGCCAGCGCCCCCTCCACCCGGAAGATCGATTCCTCGGTCACATCGAGCTGGTCGGAAACGAGGCGGCGCAGCTCGTCGGGCATGGAGGCTTCCACTTCCAGCCGGATCACCGAGCCGCGGCGGCGGCGCTTCAGCGCCGTCTCGAACAGGCGCACCAGATCTTCCGCCTCTTCCTCGATTTCCAGATCGCTGTCGCGGATGACCCGGAAGGCGCCGGAACCGATCACCCGGTAGCCGGGGAACAGGCGGGCGATGAACAGCCCGACCACCTGCTCCAGCATCAGGAAGCGCATGGTTCCCGATCCCTCGATGTCCGGCAGTCGCACGAAACGCTCGATCTTGTGCGGGATGCGGATGAGCGCCGTCATCGCCCCGCCGCCGGTAACCTTTTCCAGCTGCAGGGCAAGCGTGAAGCCAAGATTGGGGATGAAGGGGAAGGGATGGGCCGGATCGACGGCCAGCGGTGTCAGAACCGGGAAGACATAGGCGAGGAAATAGCCCTCCAGCCATTCCAGATCCTCGCCGGAAAGCTCGTTAAGGCCCGCCATGACGATGCCGGCCTCGGCGAGTTCCGGCTTCATGGCGTTCCAGCGGTGCTGCTGGGCGGAGGCGAGTTCGGCCGCCCGCACGCCAATGCGCTCCAGCTGCTCGGCCGGCGTCAGGCCGTCATCGGAGCGCGTCGTCACGCCCAGGCGCACCTGACCGACGAGGCCGGCGGCGCGCACCATGAAGAACTCATCGAGATTGTTCGCCGAGATCGACAGGAAGCGCAGCCGCTCCAGAAGCGGATGGTTGCGGTTTTCCGCCTCTTCCAGAACGCGCTGATTGAAGCCAAGCCAGGACAGTTCGCGGTTGATCAGGCGCGGCTCGGGGATTCCCGTTGCCGGATCTGCGGGCGTGGTCGCTGGTTCTGCGTTCATGGTCATCCTGCTTTCGGGAAGCTTCTGCGGCACTGCCGATTCCATGCCGCGCCGCATATTGCAGAATTATGACAGATCGCCGCCGCGCGTCACCTCGCGCAGCGAAAGTGCCTCGCTTGCCATGCCCCGCGTGATGCGCCGGCGCCGTTCGGCGCTCATCACGTCGAGCGCATCGACCAGCGCGGCGATCTCGCCGTGATCGCGCGCGATGCGCTTTGCCAAAAACTGAAGCGCGGTCGGATCAACAATCACCTGGCGGTCGGAAAGGCCCTTCACCAGAAGCGCCAGCACCAGCGTCTCGTCCGGCGGGCCGATCTCGACGCGCCGCGCCGCACGCAGGCGCGAGAGAATGTCCGGCCGGCGCCAGGCCCGCCGCTCCGGCGCGACCTCGGAGGTGAGGAACAGCGGCCGCGCCTCGACGATCTCGCGGTTGAGGCGGTGGAAGAAGGCATCTTCCTGGGAAAAGTCGAGCGCGTGCAGATTGTCGATGGCAAGCGCCGCCGCATCGTCCGGCCAGTCTTCCGGCGCGCCAGCTTCCACCACCTTGCCGTGGCGCTCCTCGGCGAAGATGTGCGCCAGATGGGTCTTGCCGGAGGCGCGCGGCCCGACGCAGACGACGGGCGTTGCGACCGCCGTGTCGGTGGCGGCATCGAAGGCTTCGGTGTTGGAGCGGGCCAGAATGTAATCGAGCCGTGCGAAAGAGGTTCGCGGCGCAAGATCGAGGCTCAGCTGGCGCGGCGGCTCGTCCCGGCCGCTCACGCGCCCTCTCCTTCCGGCGCTCCTTC
>JAGRKQ010000188.1 GCA_020442235.1 Hyphomicrobiaceae bacterium
TAAGAAAGAGCGACAGTGCTGGTGAAAAGGGCGCCCGGAAGGGCTTACTTCAGGCCGAGATAGGCGGCGTCCTGGACCGAGGCAAACTCGATCGCGACACCACTCTCTATATGGCGGATGATGCGCCCGCGCACATGGCCGAGCCTGACCGGCGTGCCGATGGCGGGGCGAACCTCGATGTTCACGGCCGCGCCAGAAAGCGACATGTCAATGATTTTACAGCGATATTCGCGCCCGTCATCGAGTGTGAGCGTGCTCATCGGGTTGGCGGGCACGACACGATCGTGGCGGCGATCCTCGGGCAGGNNCAGGTTGAGGATGTCGCGATTGGCGAGATAGGTCAGCTGCGCGGCGAGCTTGTCGCGCTTGCGCGCGGGCGCGTTCACCGTCATGGCGAAACCGCCGGAAATCTTGCGGGCGATCTGCCCCTCGACGCGGCCGATGTGATCGATATAGGCGACGACGCGGTCGCCGACATTGCCGGTCACGGGGGTGATGAGCGCCGCTCCACCCGGTGACATGTCGATCACCTGGCAGGGATACTCACGGTAATCCGGCAGCATGAAGCGGCCCAGAAGGTTGACCGCAACGCGCTGAAAGCGCCTGCGCTCGGCGGGCTTCTGTTCGGTTTGTGGTGCTGCCTGGGCCGACATGGAGGGATTTGGGTCCCGGGTTGATTTGTAACGTCCCCCATCAAATCGCCCTATGGTAAACACTGTCTAAACAAGACGGCCCCACCGGCATAAAATACTACGTATGCGCGAAATTTACGCGCGCCCCCCGTCATAAACGACCAGATGACCGTGCCGTGCCTTCGGCGCGGTGTGAATCGCGGCCGTCCGGGCCTGGGCCTTGCGCAGGAACCAGGGCTTTTCGTCCGGCCAGATGAGCCGCAGCGAAGTCAGTTCATGGCGCTGCACGGGATGCACGCCGATCCAGTAAGGGTCGGACAGGAGGCTGGCCGATCCGAGAATACGCGGGAAACGGTCGTCCAGTCCTTCCTGGGCCAGCGGCAGGAGCGTGATTTCGACATCGACGCTGGTGCCGCGATGGGTGTGGGCCTTGTAACCGATAACGGCTGCGGCGGCCTCTTCATGAATGGCCAGCACCAGCGTTGCGACCGCCTCGCGATCGGCGCCGCGCCACAGGTTGAGAAAGTCGCGCCCGCGCAGATCCCGGCAGTAAAGCTGCGACAGGCAGGAGCCGGCGAGGCGGAACGGGAAGGCGACAGCATCATCGCCGGCTTCCAGGATGAAGGTGTTGGCAAGAATGTCGCGCAGGCCGTCCGGCTTGACGTCGCGCCTGTCCGGGGCGGGGCGATCCTGACGCAGCATCTGCCAATAGCCATAAAGGGCCCGCGAGGTGGTGGTCTTCATGAAACGCTCCCGATTGTCCGGTTCTTGCCGTGTCCCGAACCGGCACAGAAAGCGGGCCGTCCGGGTTCATCTCGCGTTCACCCTGCAGGGGGCGTGCCGCACGGGCGCGTTAGGGTTAACGGAGGGTAAAGATTGGCAAGCGAAAGGTGGCGTGGCACCTTAAGTCATCGTTTGACAGACTTCCGCTTGTCTCGGGGAGGCAGGGACGTGACGACCGCCCGGCGTGGGGACGCCGGGCGGTCTTTTTCTTGGCGGCAAGGGATGTTTAGCTCCTCCCTCCAGAGGAGACATCATGACCGAACCCCTGCGCGAACCGCGCCGCGAACCGATCATCAACCTGCCGGCAGTCATCACCGCCGCGATTGCCGCTTTTGCCGCGGTGCATCTGTTGCGGGTCTTCGCGCTCGACCCCATGGCCGACCTCGAAGTCCTGGCGCGTTTCGCCTTCGTGCCGGACAGGGCCGCCTTTGCCGCACAGCTCGCGCCGATCCCGGTTCCGGACGATCTTTCCGCGACGATCCTCAGCCTGTTCAGCTATGCCTTCCTGCATGGCGATGCCGCGCATCTCATCCTGAACTGCGTGTGGCTGGCGGCTTTCGGTGCGCCCGTCGCCCTGCGTCTCGGCGCCTGGCGCACGCTCGCCGTTCTGGCGGTCGGCTCGGTTGCGGGGGCGCTTGCCCATTATGCGCTTTCGCCCGACGACACGACGCCGCTGATCGGCGCTTCGGCCTCGGTTTCGGCGGCGATGGGCGTTGCCGGGCGGTTCATCTTCCTGCCGGGCGGCGGGATGCTGATCGGCCCGCGCGTCGCGCTGGCCCGGATCGTGCCGGCGATGCCGTTGCGCATGACGCTTGCCGACCGCCGGGTGGTTCTGTTCGTCGCCGTCTGGATCGGCATCAATCTTGTCGTGGCGCTGGGTCTGTTGCCGATTGCCGGCCTCGATCAGGAGGTTGCCTGGGAGGCCCATATCGCCGGGTTTCTTGCAGGCTTTCTACTTTTTCCCGTGCTCGACAGGGTGCCTCTGCCAGTTGCGTTGCCGCTCAATCGCTCGCATGATGCGTCCGAACGCCGCACATCCGATGCAGGCGCGGAACGTCCTGAACAGGAACAGGACAGGGAGGACTGAAGCTTATGAACGTTGCCGGAATTCTCGAGCTCAAGGGCAGGGACGTTGCCACGGCCACCCCGACGGACAGCATCGAATCGATCGCCCGCAATCTTGCCGCGCTGAAGATCGGTGCCATCGTCGTCGTCGAGGCCGACGGCTCGGTATGCGGCATCGTCTCGGAACGCGACATCGTGCGTTCGATCGCCAGCAAGGGTGCCGAGGCACTGGCGCAGCCGGCTTCGGAACTGATGACGCGGGCCGTCGTGACCTGCGCCGAGGATGAGACCAACGCGAAACTGATGGAAAAGATGACCGCCGGTCGTTTCCGCCATCTTCCGGTGGTCGCTTCCGGCAAGCTCGCCGGCATCGTTTCCATCGGCGACGTCGTCAAGGCGCGCATCGCCGAAGCGGAAGCCGAAGCCGAGGCCATGCGCTCCTACATCACCAGCGCCTGATCAGGTCAGCGCTTCCTGCATGAAGGCCGCCTCGTCGAGGGCACGTTTTGCCGCCTCATAGCCGGCATTGATCGTTTCCTCGGCGCGGTGGAAATCGAACAGCCCCACATCGCCGACCCGCGGGCCGATCGTCAGGTCCGGCGGGTCGCCGGCAAGGCGCGAGCGCGTGAGCCGGTCCTGAATGATGTTGAAGGACTGCATCATCACGCCCGAGACGCCCATGGCGGGCTGGGTCGTGGCGGTGAACTGGCGGATCACCGTATCCTGTGCGGATCGGGCGACCTTCATCACGCCGCTGGCGATGGTGCCGCGCTGGCTGGCATCGAGATCGGGGATGTCTTCCAGCCCTTGCGGGTGGGTGCTGTCGAATTCCGGCAGATCGGGGACAACGGTTCCCCGCGCGATGAAGTCGGCGTTGAGGTTGACCGCGATGACGAGGCGGGCGCCATAGGCCCGGCAGACCGAGACCGGCACCGGATTGACCAGCGCGCCATCGACCAGAAAACGCGAGTTGATCGCCACCGGCTTGAAGATGCCGGGCAGGGCATAGGAGGCGCGCATCAGATCGACATGCACGCCGCGCCGCAGCCAGATCTCGTGGCCGGTCTTCAGCTCCGTGGCCACCGCGATCATGCGGACGTCGAGATCCTCGATGCGGCTGTCACCGAGATGCTGCCGCAACAGCTTGTCGAGCTTGGCGCCATTCAGAAGCCCCGATCCGCCGAGCGACAGATCGAGCAGGCTCAGCACGCGCCGCGGGGAAAGCCCGCGCGCAAACTCTTCCAGCTCGTCCAGCTTGCCGGCGGCATAACAGCCGCCAACAACCGCGCCGATCGAAGTGCCGGCGATGACGTCGGGCTTGATGCCGGCTTCCATACAGGCGCGCAGGACGCCGATATGCGCCCAGCCGCGCGCCGCGCCGCCGCCCAGCGCCAGGCCGATCGTAGGTCGCGGCAGGCCCTGCCATTGAATGTCGTCCGGAGCGCCGTTCGGCGTTTCGCCAACGGGTTCGCGGGGTTTGCCCGGCTCCGATGCGCCGCTTTCGCGGGCGCTTCCGCCGGACCTGCCTTCATTTTGCAGCAGGCGTTGTGTCAGCCCTTGAAACATGGGCATTTCCTCCTGCCTGACATGATGACGGCTAAAAATTGAACAAAAGCTGACGAAGACGTTCAGCGGCCGCCATAAAGCGTGGAAGGATCGACAAGCGGTTTATCAACCGTTGACAGTCGGGCCTGCCCGGCGGGTCCGCCGATCCCTTCCAGCTTTCGATAGAAGCAGGATTTGAAACCATTGTGGCAGGCCGATCCGCGCCCGGCGACGCGCACGGCAAGCAGCACGGCATCCTGATCGCAGTCGAGGCGAATTTCCTCCACCGCCTGCAACTCGCCGCTGGTCTCGCCCTTCTTCCAGAGCATGCCGCGCGAGCGGGAAAAATAATGCGCGATGCCGGTCTCGACGGTGAGGCGAAACGCCTCCTCGTTCATGAAGGCGAGCATCAGGACGTCCTTCGTCACGGCGTCGATGGCGATCGCCGTGACGAGGCCCTTGTCGTCGAATTTCGGCGCAAGCGTTGCGCCGAGTTCGCGTTCCTG
>JAGRKQ010000189.1 GCA_020442235.1 Hyphomicrobiaceae bacterium
CGGATGCCCTGAACCGCCGCGTCGCGATAGGCCTCGGGATTTTCCGACAGCAGCTTCTTGGTGTGCAGCTGGCCCTTCGGGTCGCGGGCGACGATGTCGGTGAAGGTGCCGCCACGGTCGATCCAGAAGTCCCACTTCCCTGCAACGCTGCCATCTCGCGACATGGTTTGCCCTTCCCTCGGCCTTCGTGGCTTGATGCGAATAAGGGGAACCACGTCTCGATCAAAACGTCAACAATTTGTTGACAAGTTATCATTGTTGAGTGAGGCTCCCCCATCCGGCCTTTCGGGCCGGCAAAACTTGAGAGGGGACGTGTCATGAACAATCACGTGAAAACTGCGCCCCTGGCCGGCGCGGTCTGCTTCGGCCTGACCGGCGGCGCCCTGGCCCAGACGGCCTGGGACATGCCAACGCCCTATGGCGATTCCATCTTCCACACGCAGAACATCATCCAGTTTGCCGACGATGTGCGCACCGCCACCGGCGGCGAGCTGGACATCACCGTCCATTCGGCCGGTTCGCTGTTCGGCCATCCGGAGATCAAGGACGCCGTGCGGCGCGGGCTTGCGCCGATCGGCGAGCTTCTGGTCAGCCGCCTGTCGAATGAAAGCCCGATCTACGGCATCGATTCCATTCCGTTCCTGGCGACGAGCTATGACGAGGCGCGGGCGCTCTGGGAGGCCTCGCGCGGGGCGATCGCCGAGCGTCTGGCGTCCGAAGGCCTGCTTCTGCTCTTCGCCGTGCCGTGGCCGCCGCAGGGGCTTTATCTTCAGGAAGAGGTCGAGTCCGTTTCCGCGCTTCAGGGCGTCAATTTCCGGGCCTACAACACCGCGACCGAACGCCTTGCCCAGCTGATGGGCGCGGTGCCGACGCAGGTCGAGGCCGGCGACATCCCGACCGCCTTCTCCACCGGCCGTGTCTCGGCGATGATCACCTCGCCGTCGACGGGTGCGGCCTCGCAGGCCTGGGACTTCGTGCATGTCTATGTCGATGCGCAGGCCTGGCTTCCCAAGAACATGGTCATCGTCAATCAGGCCGCCTTCGACGCGCTGCCCGAAGCCGTGCAGACCGCGGTGATGGAAGCGGCGGCTGCCGCCGAGGAGCGGGGCTGGGCCATGTCCGTCACCGAGACGGAAGAAAAGACCGCGCTGCTTCAGGAGAACGGCATGACGGTCGTTGCCCCCGGCGACACGCTGCGCGCCGAGCTTCAGGAGATCGGGGCGACCATGACCACGGAGTGGCTGGAAACGGCCGGTCCGGAGGGCGCTGCGATCATCGAGGCCTACCGGGCGCGCTGATCGGGGATGAAACGGGGCGGGTCCATCGGGCCCGCCCTTTTTCCAAACCCATTTTGGATTGGGGGAGGGTGCCATGCGCGCCATACTCGACCGCGTCTATGCGGCCTCGCTCTGGCTGGCTGCGCTGGCGCTGGCGCTGATCGCTACGCTCGTCCTCATCCAGGTTCTGGGGCGGGTGCTCGACAAGATCCTGCGGTTCTTCGGGGCCGACGTGATCGGCTTCCAGATCCCGTCTCTGGCTGAAATCGGCGGCTTTCTCTTCGTCGGAGCTTCGTTTCTGGCGCTGGCCGGCACGCTGCGAGCAGGGGATCACATTCGCGTCACCATGCTCCTGAAGGCGGTTTCGCCGCGCCTGCGCCGGCTGATGGAGATCGGCGTTCTGGCGCTCGGCACGGGACTGGCCGGCTTTGCGGCCTGGCATTCGGCGCTTCAGGTCGCCGATTCCGTTGTCCATCACACCGTCTCCTTCGGCATGGTCGTGATCCCGCTGTGGATCCCGCAAGGGGTGATGACACTCGGTCTTGCCGTCTTTGTTCTGGCGCTTGTCGACGATCTCGTCGTCGCGGTCACGGGCGGGATACCGAGCACCATCGCGGTCGAGGAATCGCGCGGCATCGAGGGGGGTGAGTGATGGATATCGCCGTTCTGTCGCTGATCCTTGCCGGCGTTCTCGTCGTTGCGCTCGCCTTCGGGCTGTGGGTCTCGCTCGGACTGCTTCTGGTCGGCCTTGTCGGCATGGAGCTGGCGACCAGCGCCCCGGCGGGTGCGGTCTTTGCCACCAAGGTCTGGGGGGCGCTCAACATCTGGGACCTGACGGCGCTGCCGATGTTCATCTGGATGGGCGAGATCCTCTTCCGCTCGCGCCTGTCCGAAGACATGTTCGCCGGTCTGTCACCGTGGATGCGGCGGGTGCCGGGCCGGCTGTTGCACGTCAACATCCTCGGCTGTGCGATCTTTGCCGCCGTCTCCGGTTCTTCGGCTGCGACCACGGCGACCATTGGGCGCATGTCCCTGCCGGAACTGACCAGGCGCGGCTATGACAGCCGCATGGCCATCGGCACGCTGGCCGGATCGGGCACGCTCGGGCTTCTGATCCCGCCCTCGATCATTCTCATCGTCTATGGTGCGGCGACGGAGCAGTCGATTGCGCGGCTGTTCATCGCCGGCGTTTTTCCCGGTCTGCTGCTGGCCGGCCTTTTCATCGGCTACACGGTGCTGTGGTCGCTTCTGAACCGCTCGCGCATGCCCGATCCCGATCCCTCGATGCCCTTTGCGGCCAAGCTGCGGGCGGCGGCGCGGCTGGCGCCGACCATCGGGCTCATCGTCTGCGTCATCGGCTCGATCTATGCCGGGCTTGCCTCGCCGACCGAAGCGGCCGTCATCGGCGTTGCCGCGGCGCTTCTCCTGTCGAAGCTCACCGGTTCGCTCGACAAGGAGAGCTTCGTTTCGGCGCTGCTCGGGGCAACGCGCACCTCCTGCATGATCGCCTTCATCCTGGCCGGTGCCGCCTTCCTGACCGTGGCCATGGGCTACACCCGCATCCCGCGCACGCTCGCAACGCTGATCGCGGAAATGGATCTTTCTCCCTACATGCTGCTGGCGGTGCTGACCCTGTTCTTCATCGTGCTCGGCTGCTTCCTCGACGGGATTTCCATCGTCGTCCTGACGACCTCGGTGATCCTGCCGATGATCGAGGCGGCGCGGCTGGATACGATCTGGTTCGGCATTTTTCTGGTGCTGGTCGTTGAAATGAGCCAGATCACGCCGCCTGTGGGGTTCAATCTCTTCGTGTTGCAAGGCATGACGGGACACAACATTTTCAGGATCGCGGGCTATGCCCTGCCGTTCTTCCTTCTGATGGTCGTCGCGACGATGCTCATCACCCTCTTTCCGGAGATTGCGCTATGGCTTCCGGCGACGATGTTGTCCAACTGAAGACGCAAGGCGCGCGCGACCCCCTGTCCGGCATCGGGCCGGTGGTCTCCTCGGCGCATCTGGCCGAATCCAGCGTGCCGGAACTGTCGGAAATGGAATTCGCCATGACCATGGCGGCCAACGCCTTCCATCGCTGGATGGGGCGCTGCATGGCCGCGGCAGGGGAGCCGGGGCTGTCGCCGCTGGAGGTGCTCGTCGTCCACCTCGTGCATCACCGTGCGCGGGCCAAGACGCTGGCCGACATCTGCCTCGTCCTCAACATCGAGGACACCCACCTCGTCACCTATGCGGTGAAGAAGCTGGCCGAGCGCCAGCTCGTTTCCACCGGGCGCAAGGGCAAGGAAAAGACGGTGGCGATCACCGCGCGCGGCGCGGCGGTGTGCAAGCGCTATGGCGAAATCCGCGAGGCGCTGCTGGCACGGGGCGTTTCGCAACTCGGCATCGATGCAGCGGAAATCAGCCGGCTTGCGGCGCTCCTGAGGGCGATTTCGGGCAGCTACGACCAGGCGGCACGGGCAGCGGCGGCGCTCTAGGCGTGTTCTTGGTGCTTGACGGGACGGCGCAAAGCCCGGCAATCACAGGTTCATGAGCATTTTTTCGCAGCTTGCCGGCCTCATCAGCGAGACCGCCTCCACCCTCGGCAACGCCTTCGACAGCGTCGTCGACCGGTTGCGCTCGCTCGGCGGATCGGAGACAGAGCGGCGGCAGTTCGCCTTCACCGCGGCTATGATCGCGCTGGCGGCCAAGATGGCCAAGGCCGATGGCGTGGTGACCGGCGACGAGATCACCGCCTTCCGCGATCTGGTCGAATTTCCCCCGCATGAAGCCAAGAATGTCGCGCGGCTTTATGATCTCGCGCGGCAGGATGTTGCCGGCTATCAGGCCTATGCCGACAAGATCGCCCGGCTTTTTCCCGATGACACGCTGTTTCTGGAAGACGTCGTCGACGGGCTGTTCCATATCGCCAAGGCCGACGGCGTCCTGCATGAAAACGAAGAGACGTTCCTGCGCGACGTCGCGCAGCGCTTCGGTTTCGGCGAGGCGGATTATCTGCGCATCCGCGCGCGCCATGTGCGTGGCGGCGGCGGCGATCCCTATGCGGTGCTCGGTGCCGATCCGTCGATGAGCTTTGCCGAGATCCGGCGGCTTTACCTCAAGATCGTCGCCGAGACGCACCCCGACCGCCTGACCGCGCGCGGCGTGCCGCCGGAGTTCATCAAGATCGCCTCGGAACGGCTTGCCGCGGTCAATGCCGCCTTCGACATGATCGAGAAGGCGCATCGCCTGTGAGCGCCTTGCCGCTGATCGTCGTGCCCTCGGAAACCGCCGACAGCCGCAAGGGCCGGCCGGTCGACATGATCGTCCTGCATTATACCGGCATGCGGACCGGCGAGGAGGCGCTTCAGCGGCTGGTCGATCGGGACGTGAAGGTTTCCGCGCATTATCTTGTCGAGGAAGACGGGCGCATCTTCCTGATGGTCGATGAAGCGCGGCGCGCCTGGCATGCCGGCGTTTCCTTCTGGCAGGGCGAACGCGACATCAACGCCGTTTCCATCGGCATCGAGATCGTCAATCCGGGGCATGAATGGGGCTACCGGTCTTTTCCGGTTGCACAGATCGAGGCTGTGATCGCCCTCATCCGGGACATCCGAAGCCGTCATGGCGTGCCGGATGCGCGCATTCTGGCGCATTCCGACATCGCGCCGGACCGCAAGCAGGATCCGGGGGAGCTTTTTCCCTGGGATCGGCTTTTTCATGCCGGGATCGGGCGCTGGGTGCCGCCGGTTCCGATCACGCAAGGGCCTTGCCATGGTCCGGGATCGGAGGGGCAGCCGGTGCGGGCCATCCAGGCGCTGCTGTCCGCCTTCGGCTATGATGCGCCCCTGACCGGGGTCTATGACGCCCCGACCGCAGCGATCGTCACCGCCTTCCAGCGCCATTTCCGGCCCGAACGGGTCGATGGCGTCATGGATGTGTCGACCCTGATGACGCTGAAAGCGCTTGAGAACGCAGCGCATTAATCCTGTTTTGTTGCAGTGCGAAAGGCCAAGTGATTGAGCCGCCTCATTTTGGCCGCATGAAACGGCAGAAAGCGCCCCCGTGAAAACAGGAAGGGTGCACTGCACAAAATGAAACGCGTTATGACCTTGGCCGCATTGTTTGTGGCGGCCCTGACGATGGCCGGTTGCCAGACGGGCAGCACCGGCACCTATTCTCCCCAGCCGGGTATCGAGACGACGACCAGCACCACTGCGGGTGCGGGCGGCAGCGGACTGCGCGCCCTTGCTGCGCGGATCGCGCGCGAGGAAGGCGTTCCGGTTGCGCTGGCCCAGGCCGTCATCACCGTGGAAAGCCGCTGGAACGTGCGTGCGCGTGGCCGCGCCGGCGAAATCGGCCTCATGCAGATCAAGCCGCGCACGGCGCGCGGCATGGGCTATCGCGGTTCGGCCGCTGCTCTCTATGATCCGGAAACCAACCTGCGCTGGGGCATGCGCTATCTGGCCGAGGCGCACCGCCGCGCCGGCGGCGATCTGTGCGGCACGATCCTGCGCTACAATGCCGGCCACTATGCCCGCCGCATGAACCCGGTCTCGGCGCGCTATTGCGGCCGCGTGCGGCAGATCATGGGCCGCGCCTGATCCGGTCTTTCCGGTCCAATCCCGCAACACAGCTTGACGTGGCCGGCGCGACCGGCCACTTCACGTTCGTCAGTCGGCCGGGCGGCCGCTCCGCAGTCTTGCGGGGAGGAAAGTCCGGGCTCCACGGAAACACGGTGCCGGGTAACACCCGGCGGGGGCGACCCCAGGGACAGTGCCACAGAGAGAAGACCGCCGGCAGTTTCGTCTGCCGGCAAGGGTGAAAGGGTGGGGTA
>JAGRKQ010000190.1 GCA_020442235.1 Hyphomicrobiaceae bacterium
CTGACTTTTATTGCGCATGCGGAAGCGGCGGGCCTGGTCATGGGCGCGCGCGTTCCGGTGATGTTGACGAGCCGTGCCGATGACGACAAGGCACGGCTCGCTTCCGCCGCGCTTGCCGTGCTCGATGCCCACAGGCGCAAGACCGGCCGGGCGGCAGCGTTGCTCGGTTCCGGGCCGCGCGCATGAGCGAGTTGATCCTCACCCTCAATGCCGGCTCGTCGAGCCTCAAATTTGCGCTGTTCCGGGCCGGTCTTGCCGATGCGCCGGCGCATCTGCGCGGCAGTCTGACCGGCATTGGCGCAGAGCCGCGGCTGAAGGCGAAGGACGAGGAAGGACGGATCGTCTTCGAGCAGGAATGGCCGGAAGGCGCCGGGCCCGGCGATGCCGGAGCGGCGATGCAGGCGATCGTCGCGCGGCTGTCGCAGGCGGCCGAAGGGGAAAAGGTCATCGCCGTCGGCCACCGCGTCGTGCATGGCGGGCTTTCCCATGTCGAGCCGGTCTTTGTGAGCGATGCCCTGGTTGCGGATCTGGAACGGCTGAACCCGCTCGCCCCGCTGCACCAGCCGCACAATCTTGCCGGCATTGCGGCGGCGCGCGCGGCCTTTCCGCAAGCGCGGCAGGTGGCCTGTTTCGACACCGCCTTCCACCGCCGCCATCCCTTCGTCAACGACACCTTCGCTCTTCCCCGGGCGCTGTATGCGGAGGGCGTGCGCCGTTACGGGTTTCACGGCCTTTCCTATGAATATGTCGCCGCGCGCGTCGCGCAGGACCGGCCGGATCTGGCGGCCGGCCGGGTGGTCATTGCCCATCTCGGCAATGGCGCATCCATGTGTGCGATCCGCGATGGCCGCAGCATCGGCTCCACCATGGGCTTCTCCGCTCTCGACGGCCTGCCGATGGGAACGCGCTGCGGCCAGATCGACCCTGGTGTCCTTCTCTATCTGATGAGCGCGCACGGCATGGATGCGGCGGCGATTTCCGACCTTCTTTACAAGCAGAGCGGCCTCAAGGGGCTCTCCGGTCTCAGCCACGACATGCGGCTTCTTCTGGCCTCTGAAAGCCGGGAGGCGGGCGAGGCGATCGACTATTTCGTCTTCCGTGTGCGCCGGGAAATCGGCGCCATGGCAGCCGTTCTCGGCGGTCTCGATGCGCTCGTCTTTACCGGCGGGATCGGCGAGAACGCGGTGCCGATCCGGGCACGCATCTGCGAGGCGTTGGACTGGCTCGGCCTCGCACTCGATGCAGCACGCAATGAAGAGGGTAGGGGCGATATTGCCGCCCCTGAAAGCCGGGTGCGCGTTCTGGTCGTGCCGACCGATGAAGAACGGCGCATTGCCGGCCATGTGCGCCGGCTGCTGGAAAAGGCCGTTTGAAGTCCGCGTGAAGTCTGCTGGCGGCTTCAGGGCTATTTTACAGAACCGTTGTCAGACGCCCTGAGCGCGCGTAGTCTTTTCCCAACTTGATAATCAAGGGTGAGCCGGCCCGTCCGCGCTCCCCGCACAGAAAGACTTATCGCGTGAGCGACTCGTCCGAACAGACCGGCGAGACAGCGACCGCGCATGTTTCCCCCGGTGCTGGCCAGAGCGCTGAACGGGCGAAACCGGAGCCGGAACGGCATGCGCATCGCACCGGTGCCCTGGAGGAGGGCGCAGGAGACACGGCAGGCAGGGCTTCGCCCGCCAGCGCGCCGCGCCAGAATCGATTCGGGCCCCGCCCCGGCGAACCCCTGCCGGCCTATGCCGCGCTCGATCTCGGCACCAACAACTGCCGTCTTTTGATCGCAACGCCCACGCCCGGCGGGTTTCGCGTCATCGACAGCTTCTCGCGCATCGTGCGCCTTGGCGAAGGCGTCGGCGGCAGCGGCGCCCTCTCCGAAGAGGCGATGGACCGCGCGGTCGGCGCACTGAAGGTCTGTGCCGCCAAGCTCTCCGACCGCAAGGTGCGCAAGGCGCGCCTCATCGCCAC
>JAGRKQ010000191.1:0-3992 GCA_020442235.1 Hyphomicrobiaceae bacterium
AACCAGCAGCTTCGCGAGTTGCACATCCGCGTCAACGCGCCCAAGGCCGACTGAGCCGGGCGCGCCGCGCCGGTTACAGGCGCGGCGGGAACTTGCGCTGGACGATCTCGATGTCGATGAGACGCGGCAGGCTCGCCTCGTTGCCGAGATGCTGGATCGCGTGCGCCGAGGCTGCGCGGGCGAACTGGAAGTGCTGCTCCCAGGTCTTTTCCGGCGTTGCCAGATAGGAATAGACATAGGCGCCGTGAAAGATGTCGCCGGCGCCATTGGTGTCGACGACGGAACCGGCCGGCACGGAAAGCGCCGGCATGTGCACCTCTTCGTCCCATTCGTCCCGGTAGAGAAGCCCTTCCGAACCGAGCGTGACGGCAGGGATCTTGCAGCCGTATTTTTTCAGGTCTTCCAGTGCCTTGCCGGGTGATGAGGCGATCTGCTCGGCGAACAGTTCCGAGACCACGGCAATGTCGATGTGCCGCAAAAGCTCGGGCGTGGTTTCGCGGAAGGTGCCGCCGTCGAGCGATGTCAGGATGCCGGCCTCACGAAACAGCCGGGCATAATGGATCGCCGCGTCCGGCTGGTGGCCGTCGACATGCAGGGCCCGGCAGGCGCCGAGATTCAGCGTTGGATAAGGGTGCAGATAGTCGGCGTCGCGGCAGCGCACGATGGCGCGCTTTCCGTCCTTCGGGCGGATGAAGGATAGCGAGGATTCGCGCACTTTGCGGTGATGCACCGAAATCCGGTATTTCGCCGCCATATCGAGGAACATGCGCGCCAGCCAGTCGTCGGCCATGGAGCACAAAAGGTCAGGCACGATGCCCAGTTCCGCGCAGGCGAAGGCCGCCGTGACGGCGTTGCCGCCGAAACTGACGGCATAGTCCTCGGCCAGCGTCTTTTCGTCGCCCTCCGGCATGTCGTCGGCCAGAAAAGTGATGTCGATATAGGCGTGGCCAATGAAAAGGGCCTGCATGGCAACCATACTCCGCACGGGTCTTTTTCTCGTGTTTGCCCTTGAATTTAACGCTTGTGCAAGGTCGGCAAATCAAGGTGACATCGACGAAAAGTCGAATAGGGGAGCCATCCGGTGAAAGTCACCTGGAGGCAGGGTGCATATTTCATCCTCGGATGCCTGTTGGGGGTCGTGCCGGTGCTTGGCACGAACCTTCTGATCGGGCATGCGGCGGAAGTTGCGGCGCAGGAGCGCCTCTCCGCGGCTGCGACCCAGCTTGTGGACGCGACCGATCGCATTCTTTCGGGCGCCGAATCGGTCGTCAACAGCCTGACCGCGCGCCGTCTTTCCCCCTGCATGACCGCCAGCCGCGAAGAGCTTGAGCACGATGTCTTCGTTGCCCCGGCAGTGAAGGTCGTGGTCACCGGCACGGCACAGGTCGTCTGCTCGGTTCCCACCATGTCGGTGCGCGAGTTCATCCGCCTGTCGCCGACCGAGGTGCTGCGCGACCGCAATTTCCGCCTCACCGTTGTGCGCCGCGACCAGAGCGCGCCGCCGTCGCTGCTTCTGACCCGCGAATACACGCCGAATTACGAGTTCGGCGTCGTCATTCCCTTCGATTCCATTCAGGCCGGCCTGTTCGATGCCGCTGCCGAGGGCATCGGCGGTTCCATCGTCATCGGCGAATCGACCGTCTATGCGACCGAAGAGGGCGCACGCGACGAAAGCCGCGACGATTTGCACCGCGTGCTGCGCCATTCGGTCAATTACCCGTTCCATGTCGTCCTGCAGGGCGATGCCTCGCTGCTCTCGCATGACTTTGCGTTTCTGCACATGTGGGGCACGTTGGGCGGGCTTCTCGTCGGCGTTCTGACGGTGCTTCTGGTGACGCGCCTTCTGAGCCAGACGCCGCACACGGTCTCCGAGATCGAGCGGGCGATCGCCGACGATCAGTTCGTGCCCTATTACCAGCCGATCATCGACATCTCGACCGGCAAGCTCGCCGGCTGCGAAGTGCTTGTGCGCTGGGTGAAGCCTTCCGGCGATGTCGTTTCGCCGGGCGCGTTCATCTCTCTGGCCGAACAGTCCGGCCTTGCCATCCCGATGACGCGCGTCCTGATGCGCGCCGTCTGTCAGGATCTGGAGCCGATCTACGCCCGCGAGCCGCATCTGAAGCTCGGCATCAACCTCTTCAACCAGCATTTTAACGACATGGAGATCGTCGACGACGTGCAGGCGATCTTCGGCAGGTCCAGGATTGCCTTCGCCCAGCTCGTCTTCGAGGTGACCGAGCGCGCGCCGCTGACCAACATCGCCCGCGCCAAGGTCATCATGAAGAAGCTTCAGGAGAAGGGTTGTCGTCTGGCGCTGGATGACGCCGGCACGGGTCATGGAGGGATGGCCTATCTCCAGGAACTCGGCCTCGACATCGTGAAGATCGACAAGATGTTCATCGACGGCCTCGGCAAGAACAAGGCGGCCGAATCCATCGTCACGTCTCTGGCCGAGCTCGCCCAGCGTCTCGACATGGAAGTGGTGGCGGAAGGCGTTGAAGAGTTCGATCAGATCGCCCGCCTGAAGGATCTCGGCATCGTGCATGCCCAGGGCTATCTCTTTGCCCCGCCGCTGCCGGCCCAGAGCTTCGTCGCGCTGGCCGAAGCCATGCACCACAAGGGCACGCTCGATATGGCCAGGGCCGTCCAGAAGGTCGCCTGAAAGCCCGTCTCCGGCTAGAGTGCTTTTCACCCATATCTGAAGCGCTTTGCGGCCCCGGCCGCGGGGGGAGGAAAGCGTCCGTGATAGCCAGCCTGGCTCTGATCCTGACATGCCAGCTTGTCGGCGAGGTTCTCGCGCGGCTTGCCGGCCTCACCATCCCCGGCCCGGTCATCGGGCTTCTCATCTTCACCGGGCTGCTCTTTGCGATACCGGCGCTGATGGAACGGGTCGAACAGGTGGCGACCGCGCTTCTGGCGCATCTGTCGCTCTTGTTCGTGCCGGCCGCCGTCGGCGTCATCCAGCATCTCGACCGGCTTTCCTCGGCCTTCCTGCCGATCATCGCCTCTCTGCTCGTGTCCACCCTGGCAACGCTGGTGGTCTCCGCGCTGGTCTTTCGCTGGGTCGCGCGCCTGATGGACCGCCGCACCGGGGAGAAGGCCGATGGATGAGAATTTTGCTACGCTCTGGGTCTATCTCGGCGCCTCGCCGCTGCTCTGGCTGACCGTCACCATCGCCGTATATGCACTGGCCGATGCGCTGTCGGCGAAGGCGGGCCGTCATCCGCTCGCCAATCCCGTCCTGATCGCAGCGGCAATCCTTGGCACCGCCCTGGTTCTCGCCGGCGTTCCCTATCGCGATTATTTCGAGGGCGCGCAGTTCGTGCATTTCCTGCTCGGGCCGGCAACGGTGGCGCTCGGTCTGCCCCTCGTGCGCCGCTGGAGCGAGGTTCGCCGCCGCATCGTGCCGATGCTCGCCGCGCTGGTTGCCGGGTCGGTGACGGCCGTCGTTTCCACCGTCGCGGTTGCCGCGCTGCTCGGCGCGCCGGGCGAGATCGTTGCCTCGCTGGCACCGAAATCGGTGACGACTCCCATCGCCATGGGCATTTCCGAACTGATCGGCGGCATTCCCTCGCTGACGGCGGTTCTGGTGATCGCGACCGGCATGCTCGGCGCCATCGCCGTGACACCGGTGATGAACCTTCTCGGCATCACCGAGCCGGATGCGCGCGGCTTTTCCGCCGGCCTTGCCGCGCACGGCATCGGCACGGCCCGCGCCTTTCAGGTCAATCCGGTCGCCGGGCTGTTTGCCGGCATCGCCATGGCCTTCAACGGTGCGGCGACGGCGATCATCGTGCCCCTGCTGCTCGGCTAGGGCGGCGTCAGATCGCCGCCACCTGCGTCGGGCTCTGCGCCTCCACCGAGGCGAGCGCCGTCATGTTGACGACCCCGCGCGAGGTGACCGAAGGCGTCAGGATGTGGGCGGGATGCTGCGGGCCGATGAGGATCGGGCCGACATGCAACGCATCGGTCATCACCTTCACCATGTTGAG
>JAGRKQ010000191.1:4080-5118 GCA_020442235.1 Hyphomicrobiaceae bacterium
GACAGCGCCGCATCGGCATGCATTTCGCCATCAACCTCGAAGTCGACGGAGTTGTCGCGCAGCAAGGTCAGCGCCGCACGCATCTTCTTGGCCGAGGCGGAATCGCGCGATCCGAAATTGGAATGCGATACCAGCGCCGCCTTGGGCTCGATGCCGAAACGGCGGATGTGATGGGCGGCGTGGATGGCGGTTTCGGCGATCTCCTGCGGGGAGGGATCGTGCGAAACATAGGTGTCGGTGAAGAAATAGGCGCCCTTGGAGTTGAGCAGCAACGACAGGGTTGAAAAGTCGCTCATGCCCGGCTTCAGCCCGATGACGCCGCGAATGGTGCGCAGGTGCCGCTCGAACCGTCCATCGAGGCCGCAGATCATCGCGTCCGCATCGCCGCATTTCACCGCCAGTGCGGCAATCACCGTCGGGTTGGTGCGCACCACGATGCGCGCCGCATCGGGCGTCACCCCGGAGCGGCCGACAAGCTGGAAGTAGAGGTCCACATAGTCGCGGTAGCGCGGATCGTCCTGCGGGTTCACCACCTCGACATCCGTGCCGACCTTGAGGCGCAGGCCGAAGCGCTCCATGCGGGCCGAGATCACATGCGGGCGTCCGATCAGGATCGGATGGGCAAGGCCGTCCTCGATGGCGACCTGGGCGGCGCGCAGGACGCGCTCATCCTCGCCATCGGCATAGATGACGCGTTTGGGGGCCGAGCGGGCGGCGGCAATCAGCGGCTTCATGACGAGGCCGGAGCGGAAGACGAAGCGCGTCAGCCGGTCCATATAGGCCTCGAAATCGGCAATCGGGCGGGCCGCGACGCCGGTCTCCATGGCCATGCGCGCCACCGCCGGCGCGATCCTCAGGATCAGCCGGTTGTCGAAAGGCGAGGGGATCAGATATTTCGGCCCGAAAGTGTGGGTCTGGCCGGAATAGGCCTTGGCCGCGACCTCCGACGGCTCCTCGCGCGCCAGATCCGCGATGGCGCGCACGGCGGCCAGCTTCATCTCTTCATTGATGGTCGAGGCGCCGACATCGAGCGCGCCG
>JAGRKQ010000191.1:5166-5625 GCA_020442235.1 Hyphomicrobiaceae bacterium
GACCTGGTTGGGATAGTCCGACCGCCCGGTGCACAGCATCGCGTCGGAGCGCACCTTCAGCGCGTCTTCGGGCATGATCTCCGGGTTCGGATTGGCCAGCGCCATGATCAGCGGCCGTTCGGCCATGGCGGCGACCATCTCCGGCTTGAGCACGCCGCCGGCGGAAAGACCGAGGAAGATGTCCGCCCCGACAATCGCCTCGGCAAGGGTGCGCTTGTCGGTGTCCTGCGCAAACACCGCCTTGTAGGGATCCATCAGCGCGACGCGGCCCTTGTAGACGACGCCTTCAAGGTCGGTGATCGTGATGTTCTCGCGCGACACGCCGAGCGCAACGAGAAGGTTGAGACAGGCAAGCGCCGCCGCGCCCGCGCCCGAGGCGACGAGCTTGACCTTGGACAGATCCTTGCCGGTCAGTTCCATCGCGTTGAGGACGGCGGCGGCAACGATGATCGCCGTTCC
>JAGRKQ010000192.1:0-1515 GCA_020442235.1 Hyphomicrobiaceae bacterium
TGCTGAGGGGAAATGGTCGGAGCGAAAGGATTTGAACCTTCGACCCCCTGCACCCCATGCAGGTGCGCTACCAGGCTGCGCTACGCTCCGACAGGAACCGCTTTATCGCGCCGCGTTGCCGGGTTCAAGGCTCTGAAGCGCACTCGCGTGTCGGGTGTGGCGATCACGCCCCAGGCGAGGCCCAGCATCAGGTAGAAATGCCGCCAGTGATCGGTGTCGATGAAGGTTCCCATCAGGGTCAGCGGAAAAAATCCGGCCAGAATGGGAATCGAGATCTCGCGCAGGTCCGCACGCTGCATGACGGTGACAAACAGCCGCCACAGCGTGATCAGGATCAGCGAGACATAGGAAAAGAAGCCGAGCCAGCCATAGGACATGGCAGCGTTCAGATAGACGTTGTGCGGATCCTCGGGGAAAAGGCGGGCAAATTCCAGCGCGCCGATTCCATAGGGACGCTCCAGCCCCAGTTCGGCGCCGAGGATGTGGCGGCCGAAACGACCCAGTGTGCCGGTATCGTAATCCTGCGACAGGCTGGCGCGATCCTGCATGAGATCGCTGATCTGCGGCACCGTGAGGGCTGCGGCAAGGCCGACGCCGATCAGCACCACACCGGCAAAGCCGAAGCCGACGATGCGCATCGACAGCCGGGCATCGCGGGCAAGGAACAGCCAGAGCGACGACAGAATGAGGATCGACAGTGCCGTATGGCCCCAGCCGCCGCGCGAAAACGACAACAGAAGAGCGAACAGCATCAGCGCCAGGGGCGGCCCGAAGATCAGCATGTTCCGGAAAGGGCCGCGCAGAATCTTCTGAACGCACCACAAAACCGGCGGCACGAGGAAGGGCGACAGGACGTTGGGGTCCTCGAAGGTGCCGCGCGCACGGCCAAATCGGGTGAAGAGTTCTCCGGTTCCGGCAATATCGAAATAGCCGATGATGCCGGCGAAGGCCGCGAAAATTGCCCCGCAGAGATAGGCGGTGAAAATCATCTCGCCGCGGCGGATCGGATCGCCGGAGAGGAAGCAGGCGTAGAACAGGCTGGTGCCGGCGAGGAAGCCGGACACGGCCACATACATCGACGCGTCATAGAGATAGTCGGTCTGGAACATCGCGATCATGCCGCCGGTGATGAACAGCATCAGCAGGAACAAAAGCGGCAGAACCCCTGCACGAAACGGCAGGCCGAACAGGAATGACGAAGCCACGACCCCGACGGCCATAAGCTCATAGGGAGCGGGCTCGGAGAAGACGAAGGCGCCGATGAAGACATTGAACCAGACCACGGCAAGCCCGGCCCAGCGCAGGCCGGGCGCCAGGGGCGGGGATGCCGGGAGCGTCGACGCCTGATGGGCCATGGCTCAGTAGGCGCCTTCGCGCTGGGTGAGCAGCGACCACGGGGTCAGGGCGAGGATCTGGGCGTCGAACAGGATCGACCAGTTCTCGATATAATAGAGGTCGTGCTCGACACGGCGCTGGATCTTCTCGCGGGTGTCGGTTTCGCCGCGCCAGCCGTTG
>JAGRKQ010000192.1:1528-1846 GCA_020442235.1 Hyphomicrobiaceae bacterium
GCCGGGCTTGACCTTGTGGCGGGCAAAATAACCGTCGACGACGTCCTGATAGAGGTCGCCGCTCGCCTTGGCGGACAGCGCATGCGGGCGCGGGCCGACCAGCGACAGGTCGCCCTTGAAGACCACGTTGAACAGCTGCGGCAGTTCGTCGATCGAGGTCTTGCGGATGAAGCGTCCGACGCGGGTCACGCGCGGGTCGTCCTTGGTGACGAGCTTGGCGGCGCGCGCATCGCACTGATCGGTATACATCGAGCGGAACTTGAACACGCTGATCAGCTCGTTGTTGAAGCCGAAGCGCTTCTGGCGGAACAGCACGGG
>JAGRKQ010000192.1:1952-3259 GCA_020442235.1 Hyphomicrobiaceae bacterium
TCCGCCATCGGACGGTCGAAGACGTCGAGGAAGGGCACATTGCCGATATAGCTGTAGGAGCGCGGGCGGAACCGCAGCTTGTTGGTGTGCGCGGCAAGGCGAATGTCGACCGGCAGCACCCAGAGCTTCTTCAGAAGGCTGAGAACGCGCGATTCGGCGGTGATCGGCAGCGTCACCAGCATCAGGTCGATGCGGGTGTGCCGGCCGAACTCAACCAGATCGTCGACATTGCCGAGCTTGATGAGGCCGGCGCAGCTCTCCGGCGAGCGGTCGTCCTTGCGGTCGTCGAAGAATCCCAGAAGCCGCACATCCGTTTCCGGCGAAGCTTCCATCATGGCGACGAGTTTTTCCGCATTCGGACCGCCGCCGATGATGACCGCGCGCCGTTCCAGGCGGCGGGTCTGGGTCCAGTGGCGGACCATCGACACCGCAATGCTGCGCGATCCGATGAGGCCGGCCAGTCCGGCCAGGAACCAGATGCCGATCCAGGCGCGGCTGAATTCGGCGCCAAGCTTCATGAAGAAGAGAACGGCCAGGGAGATCAGGATCGCCGCCGTCCAGGCCGCCATCAGGCGCGGGCCCATGAAGCGCACTTCACGCAAGCCATGCGGGGTGTAAAGCCCGAGGATGTGCGACAGGAGGCCGAAACCGATCGGAGCCGCCGCCATGATGACGAGGTTGGACAGATCCGTGACGCCGTAGAAGCCGAGATAGGCCAACGACGTGGCAAGGCCGATGATGACCAGCATGGTCACCTCGGCCATAAGCACGCCGGTCGCGACGATGGCCGGGGAGATCGGCTTGGCGGGCTTGTCCTTCAGAACAGCACGCGCTGCATCGGAAAGCGGTCGCTCGCGCAGGGTCCTGCGGCGATCCATGCCGGAGAGAGTCCCTGCGGCGCTGGCCGCGTCGAGGTGTTCGCGAACTGCTTCCTTCGCATCGAAGCTGATCATGGCCGTCCCTTCAAAGCTGGTTGCCCGGTGCGCGCTTATGGTTGCGTGCGACCGGAGATCCACCCGTGGGACGATGATGGCAGGGAAGGCTTTGTGCCCGCTTAAGCGGTGTGGTTAGGAAGGTGTTGCGCCGTTCTGAAGGATTTTATCGTAAACGGCTTCCACCCCTTTGGTCATCGCATCGAGAGAGAAGGTCGCCGCAACATGGGCGCGGCGGCGTTCGGCCTCTTCCAGAGCGGCAGCCGGATCGGTCAGAAGGTTTTGCAGGGCTCTGGCCAGGGCGGGGGCATCTTCCCGGGGAACGAGCCTGTCGGCGGTCGGGCCGGCGATCTCGGCAATGCCGCCGACATTCGT
>JAGRKQ010000192.1:3319-11635 GCA_020442235.1 Hyphomicrobiaceae bacterium
CGCGAAGGAACGGCGATCACCCGTGAGCGCGCAAAGACCTCCCGGGCCGGCTGGCGACCGAGAAAGCGCACACGCCCTTCCAGTCCCATCGAGCGGGTCAGGGCCTTCAGCGCATCTCCGTCGGGCCCGCTTCCGGCAATCACCAGCGTGGCGGGTGCGCCACTTTCCGATTTCAACTCGCGAAGCGATTCAAGAAGGATGTCTATTCCCTTGATTTCGCGCAGTTCTCCGACGAAGCCGATGTCGGCCATCTCCGCTTCGGGAACGCTCGTGCAGGGCTCGAATTCTCCTGGCATCAGTCCGTTGGGAACCACAGCCGTGTGGCAGGAGGGTCGCCCGACCTTGGCTTCAAAGGCACGCTTTCCATAAGCGCTTTCAAAGATGAAGGCGTCGGTCAGGCCCATCAGCAAACGTTCGGCACCGAGAAAGGCCATCCCAGACGGTCGGGACCAGCGATAATGCAGGCTGCCGCCATGGGGGGTGTAGACGCTTTTCGCGCCGGTCCGCCGGGCCGCGAGGCGGGCATAGAGGCCGCCCTTGGCGCCGTGGCCGTGGATCACCTCGGCACCAATGGCCCTGGCGCGGGCGGCCACGGCGGAGAGAGCCGACATATCCTTCGAGCCGGGCAAGCGCGGCATCGGCGTCAACAGGACGCCATGGGTCAGGGCTGCATCGAGGCGGGCGATGGTCTCTGCGGCTTCTGCCCC
Source organism: Hyphomicrobiaceae bacterium (assembly GCA_020442235.1). GTDB lineage: Bacteria > Pseudomonadota > Alphaproteobacteria > Rhizobiales > MH13 > JAGRKQ01. The sequence goes on from JAGRKQ010000192.1 coordinate 4,027, forward strand.
GGTCACCGAATCGGCCACCGCGCCCGTCTTGTAGCCGCGGGCCTCAAGCTCCGCCGACAGATCGACGACATGACGGAACAGGCCGCCGATCGGTGCGCGCAGCACGAAAAGAATGGTCGGGCTGTCGGTCATGATCGGCGCGGATCAGAACCAGCGTTCGCGGATGTAGATCGTGTCGCCGGGGCGAATCGGCTCGGTCATCTCGACGCGGCCGGAAATGACCTCGCCATTGATCGAGCGGGTCACATCCACGGTGGAGCGCACGGCGCGGGCCGTAAAGCCGCCGGCAATCGCGATCGCCGTCTGCACGGTGGTGCCGGGCACATAGGGGAACTGGCCGGCATTGCGCACTTCGCCCATCACGAAGAAGGGGCGGTAGGTCTGCACTTCGGCGGAAACATCGGGGCTGCGCAGGAAGCCCTGGCGCAGTGCGGCTTCGATCAGGTCTTCCAGCTCGTCGGTGGTGTGACCGCGCGCCTCGATCATGCCGATGAGCGGCATGGAGATGTAACCGGACGTATCCACCGCATAGGTGTTGGTCAGGTTCGGCTGATCGAACACCGTGACGCGCAGATTGTCGCCGGAGTCGAGCCGGTAGGGTTCGAGGAGGAGGTTGTTGAATTCGGCGCTTTGCGGCCGGTATCCGGCACAGCCGGAAAGAACCGTCAGGGCGAGGCCGATAAGAGCGAGGCGGCGCAACACGGGCAGGGGCTTTCCACTAGAAAGTTCACTGCCCCACCATTGGGAAAACTTGGTTAAGCAATCCTTATTCCCGGAACGGGACGGCAAAAGAAGGTGGCCCTTTAACCGAACACTTACCCTAACGCTTTCTAATCGGCGTCATAGGCACCAGTTGAGTTGAGCGTTATGGCCACTGATTCCACCCGGCATTCCCTCGGCGGCGAAGTCGATCTCGGCAGTCTTCTCGGCAGTCTCTGGCGAGCGAAGGTCAAGATCATCCTGTTCGTGCTTCTCGTGGTTTTTGCCATGATTGCGCTGATCCGGATCATCCCGCCGGAATATACGTCCGAAGCGCGCATCCTTCTGGAGCCGCAGGAAACGCCGTTCACGAGGCCGGAGGCAGAGGGCGCCAACGCCGCGCCGCGTGAAGTCGATGAACAGGCCGTCACCAGCCAGGTGCAGGTGATCTCCTCGCGCGATGTCGCCGAAGCCGTCATCGAAGAACTCGATCTTCTCAATGTCGCCGAACTCGACCCGGCGCGCGAAGGGCCGGGGCTGGTCGAATCGATTCTGGTCACCTTCGGGCTTGCCAACGATCCGATGGCGGTTCCGCGCGAAGAGCGCGTCTACATGGAATTTTCCGAGCGGCTTTCCGCCTACAACATCCGCGACTCACGCGTGATTGTGGTCGAGTTCACCGCGAATGATGCGCAGCTTGCCGCGCGGGTGACGAACGCCATCGTCGAGCATTACATCACGGGCCTGCGAGACGCCTCCCAGCGCAACACGCGCAGCGCCACGACCTTCCTTGATGCGCAGATCACGGACCTGCGCACCCGTGTCGCCAGTGCCGAGGCGGATGTCGCGCGGTTCCGTGCGACGTCGGATCTTGCCGTCGGTGTCAACAACACCACGATCAGCGCCCAGCAGCTTTCGGAACTCTCCACGCAGCTGACGCGCGCCGAAGCGGAAGTCGCCGAGGCGCAGGCCCGCGCCGAGGAAATCCGCTCCATCCTGCGCTCCGGCGGCGGCATCGCCGTGCCGGAGGTTCTCAATTCGCCGCTGTTCCAGCGTCTGCAGGAGCAGCAGGTGACGCTTCGGGCCCGCATTGCCGAGCTTTCGGCAACGCTTCTGCCCCAGCATCCACGCATCCGCGAACTCAATGCGCAGCTTGCCGATCTCAACGCGCAAATCCGCTCCGAAGCCAACCGCATTGCCTCCGGCTTCGAGAACGAAGCGCGGGTGGCGCGGGCACGGGCGCAGGAACTCGATACGCGTCTTGGCCAGTTGAAGGCGGAAGCTGCCCGTGTCGGCGAGGCTGAGGTGGAGCTGCGCGCCCTCGAACGCGAGGCCGCTGCCCAGCGTGAACTTCTGGAAAGCTATCTTGCCCGCTACCGCGAGGCGGCCGCACGCGAGGACGATGCCCAGCTTCCGCCCAACGCACGCAGCATCCAGCTTGCCAGCGCCAACAATGTGCCGGTTTCGCCGAAGCCCATTCCGCTGCTGGCCGCGTCCTTCATCGGTTCGCTTCTGTTGTCGATCATGATCGTTCTGTCATCGGCGATCCTGTCCGGCCGAGCGATGCGCGAGCCCTCCGGCCCGCAGGACGATGGCGGGCGCCGCGAGCCCATGGAAATGCCGCACATGGCGCCGGCCCATGCCGTTTCTGCACCGCGTCCGGCCGCGCCGCGTCTCCAGCCGGTCGCTGCACCGGCGCTGGAATGGCCTCGCGACATTGAATTCGTTGCGCTTGACGATCAGGTGGCGCTGCGCCGGCTTCTGACCTCGCTGCGCGGTCCCGAAGGGGCCGGGTCGATCGTGCTGGTGACCGATTCCGGTGGCGGGCATCGTTCTGCCGGCGTCGCGCTCGGTTTTGCCCGCGGCATGGCGGCCGCCGGTCGCTCGGTCGTCATGGTCGACGGGCAGGGCGAGGCTTCGGCCATGCTGGCGCTCGAGGGGCCGGGACTTTCCGATCTTTGCGAGGGAACTGCCGACGTGACCACGGCGATCTCGCGCGATCCGATGTCGCGAGCGCATGTGGTGGTGCGCGGCTATGGCACGCCGGATGTCGCGGCCGCCGGCGAAATCGTTGCCGCGCTCAGCGAAAGCTATGACTGCGTGATTTTCGTTTCCGAGGCGACGACGACCGCCATGCTGGCCCAGGGCAGCGATGTCGTCGCTCTGGCGGCGGCATCGGGGCACAATCTCACCGATATTCGTCTTGCCGAAGTGCTCAGCGAGGCTGCGCCGCGGGTTGTCGGGGTGACGCGCGGGGGGCGCCCGCAGGGCGTGCGCGCCACCGCCGCCATGCCGCGCCGTTTCCAGGTGCCGCAGCCGGCCTGATCGTCATGCGTGGGGGAACGGAAAAGGCCGGCGATTGCGCCGGCCTTTTTTGTGTTCAGCGATGTCGCGGAAGAACGCGTCGGTGCCCTATGACACCAGATTGAGAACCCGGTGTGCCAGGCGGAACAGCGGTGGGTAGGTTTTCAGCCATTCGCGGATGACGCTGCGGCTGCGCATGAGGGCGCCGACCGCCGCGCCTTTCGGCGTCAAGGCATAGAAGGTCTCGAACATGGTGCGTGCCTCGCACCATTTGCGCTTGTAGATGGCTTCACCGACCCCGAGGTCGAAGCGCTCCAGGCCGTCTTCGCACAGATCCTTGAGAACATCGGCGAGGATGATGTCGCCGGGGCTGTGGCGCATCACCTCTTCATCGAGCGCGATGGAATTCACCGAGCAGGAATACTGCCTGTTGCCAAGACCGCCGGCAAAGGTGGCAATGATCGTGTCCCCAAGCCACAAGGCATGGAAATCCAGAAGATTGCTGCCGTTCTCAAAGCTCTCACGGGCCAGAACGCGAAGGAAATCCGCCGCGCCCTCATCCTCGAAGGCGTTGCGGTGGTAGCCGTCCTGCATGCGGCCGGCCTTCTGCTCGAGGAAGGTCTCCACGACCTGTTCCATTTCCTCGAACGTCTCAGGGCGCTTCGTGACGAGATTGCCGAGTTCCTGAAGCTTCTTGCGCTTGTAGCGCAGCTTCTTCAGGCCGTCGCGGCCACGCTTTTCGCGCGAGAAGGCTTCAAAGTCGGCCGACAGCGGCGTCTCGAAATAGGGGGCGGTCTCCACCACCTTGTCGAAGGCGGCAAAGGGATTGTCGCGATCGGCGTGACGGTAAGGCTGATGGCCGATGTGATAAAGGTCGACGCCTTCGGTGCGGCCGGCCTGCAGCAGCGCATCCTTCAGGGTCTGGGTGTCGATCTGGGCGATGCGATCTTCAGCGACCAGCGGAAGGCAGATGTTGGCGTGCTTGCCACCAATGAAGCGCACGACCTTGCTGCCTTTGCGGCGCATCGAAGACAGGGCGAGCAGAAAGGCCGGCTGGTGCCCGATATGGCCGATCACGATGAAGGGCGAGGCACCTTCGACCGGTGCAAGGGTTTCATACCAGATGCGGGCCCAGTCATAACGCTGATAGACAGTCGTATCGGAGCGGGTCTCGAGGTCGCGCCAGACGGCCTCTGCCGCCTTGTAGTCGCACAGAACCTCGACGCGCAGATTGCTGCGTGTGTCGCAGCTTGCTGCGCTTTGCGCCGTGCCGAGCGCCGCACCGTGCGTCGCAAAAGCAGCCATATTGCGCGTGTTCATGACCATCCCGCCAATCCTGTAGTTGCGGGCAGACTGCGTGAAGAGTCTCAAGAAAGCGTTCGCAATCTCGGTTAAGCTGACTGTAAGCCCCCGCATGCGACACCAATTGGCGAACATCGTTAAAGCCGGTTCCGGGGGTGGCATGCGCACACGTCTTTTCCGCACAGCGCTCGATACATTGCATCTTTTCCGCCTCGACAGGCTGGGTGCCTCGCTGGCGCAGGGCGCGGGCGTGATCTTCACGTTGCATTGCGTGCGTCCCGCAGCGCCGGCCGGTTTTCATCCCAACGGGCTTTTGGAAGTCACGCCGGAATTTCTGAGGACCGCGATCCGGGCGACGCGCGCATCGGGCTGCACCATCGTCACGATGGACGAGGCCGTCGCGCGGCTTCAATCGGGGCGCAGCGACGAGCGTTTCGCTGTCTTCACCCTGGATGACGGCTATCGGGACAATCTCGTTCACGCCCTGCCGGTGTTCGAGGAAGAAGACTGTCCGTTCCTCATCTATGTGCCGAGCGATTTTCCGACCGGAGCGGGCGAATTGTGGTGGCTGGCGCTGGAACGGATCATTGCCGGGCACAGATCGGTGCGTTTTGACCTCGGGGCGGGCGAGGAATCGTTTGCCTGCGCGAATGATGCGGAAAAGGAACAGGCGTTCAACACGATCTATGCGCATCTTCGGGCGATTGACGAAGATGCGCAGCGCGCTGCGATCCACCGCATGGCCGAACAGCACGGCTTCGATCTTGCCGCACTGTGCGCCGAAGAGATCATGGACGTTGCGGAACTGAAGACCATCGCCGCGCATCCGCTGTGCACCATCGGCGCGCATACGGTGACGCATCGGGCGATTGCCAAGCTGTCACCGGAGGCCGCGCTTGTCGAGATGAGGACGGGGGCCGACTGGCTGGCGGAAACGCTGGGCGGCAGGCCGAAGCATTTTTCCTTTCCCTATGGCGATCCCGGATCGGCGGCCGCGCGCGATTTTCCCCTGGCGCGGGAGGCGGGCTTTGTCAGCGCCGTCACGACCCGCAAGGGCATGCTCTTTCCCGAGCACAGGGATCACCTGCATGCCCTGCCGCGCGTTTCGCTCAACGGTCATTATCAGGATCAGCGCTATCTCGACCTGTTCCTCTCCGGCGTGCCGTTCCTCATTGCCGCGAAAGGCCGGAAGCTTCAGGTCGCCTGAGGCGGATCGGGCCGCATCATCCATTTGATGACGGGCATGGCCGGGAAGGCCCAGAGGCATCCGGCAACCATGTAATAGATCAGGTGCTGCCATTCCGGCCGGCCGGGCAGGATGGCGATCGCCACCAGCATCGACACGAAGGCGTAGACGATCACGAACAGGACGAGGCCGGCCGTTCCGATCATCTTGCGCGTTCTTTGCCGCATGATTGCCTCTCCCATCAAGCCGTTGACCTTGCCGATTGCCGACTGCCCATCTATGTCGCTTCTGGCCTTGGAGCAAGCACAGCGGGATAGGGCGGATCGGCATGAGCGCCGCAACGGATCTGGAAACCGGCATCGATGGTCAGCGCGGCAAGGGGGGCGATGCCTACCGGCCCGTGCGCCTCTGGCTTTACTGCGTTGCCGTACTGGTCGTCCTGATGGTGCTGGTCGGCGGGGCGACGCGGCTGACCGATTCCGGCCTTTCCATCACCGAATGGAAGCCGGTGACGGGGATCGTTCCGCCGCTGGGCCATGAAGCCTGGCTGACCGAGTTCGAGAAATATCAGGCAATCCCGGAATATCAGCTCCAGAACCGGGGCATGAGCCTTGCCGAATTCCAGTTCATCTACTGGTGGGAGTGGGGGCACCGGTTTCTCGGCCGCATCATCGGTTTCGTCTTCCTCATCCCCCTGATCGTCTTTGCCGTGCGCCGCCGGCTGCCGCCGGGCTTTGGCAAGCCGCTCGCCGGGCTTTTCCTGCTCGGCGGGCTGCAAGGGGCCATCGGCTGGTGGATGGTTGCGAGCGGGCTCGTGGACCGGGTGGATGTCAGCCAGTATCGCCTCGCCATCCATCTGACGATGGCGGTCTCGATCTTTGCCGCGCTGCTTTACGTCGCCGATGGCATGAAGCCCCGGCCGGAACAGAGCCCGCACGCTTCGCGGGAAAGCCGCACACTTTCGCTTGTTCTGTTCTTCGGGGCCTTCGTGCAGCTGTTTCTCGGCGGGCTCGTTGCCGGGCTCGATGCCGGGCTTTCCTATACGACCTGGCCGCTGATGGACGGGCAGCTGATTCCGTCCGCGCGGCAGCTTTTCGCCATCGATCCCTGGTATGCCAATTTTGGCGAAAACCCGATGACGGTGCAGTTCGTGCATCGCATCGGTGCCTATACGCTTCTGGCGCTGGCGTTGATCGCCGCCTTCGTTGCCGCGCGCCGCAAGGAGGCGCAGGCTGGCTCCGCCCGTAGGCTGGTCGTCGATGTTCTGATTCAGGCAGCAATCGGCATCACCGCGCTGACGCTGCAGGTGCCGCTCTGGGCCGGCCTTCTGCATCAGGCCGGCGCGCTGGTCGTCATTGCCGGCGTGCTGCGCCATGGGTTGGCAACCGGGGCGATCAAACGGCTGACGCCGGCACGGGTTGCCCCGGCCGGCGCCTGATTGTCACCTTTGCCTGTCGCTCAGAGCGCGGCGAGCGCCTGATCGAGATCGGCGATGATGTCCTCGACGTCCTCAAGGCCGACCGAAAGCCGCACCACGTCGTTGCCGGCACCGGCGGCGGCGCGCTGCTCGTCGGTGAGCTGACGGTGGGTGGTTGAAGCCGGGTGGATGATCAGCGAGCGCGTGTCGCCGATATTGGCAAGGTGCGAGAAAAGCTCGACGCCTTCCACCAGCTTGACGCCGGCCTCGTAGCCGCCCTTCAGGCCGAAGGTGAAGACCGCGCCGGCGCCCTTGGGCGCGTATTTCTTCTGGCGGGCGTTGTAGGCATCGCCCTCCAGCGCGGCGTAGGACACCCAGGCGACCTTGTCGTGGCCCTTGAGATGCGTGGCCACCTTGAGCGCATTGTCGCAATGGCGCTGCATGCGCAGCGGCAGGGTCTCAAGCCCGGTCTGGATCATGAAGGCGTTGAAGGGCGAGATGGCCGGGCCGAGATCGCGCAGGCCAAGCACGCGGCAGGCGATGGCGAAGGCAAAATTGCCGAAGGTCTCGTGAAGCCGGATGCCCTGATATTCCGGGCGCGGTTCGGTGAGGATCGGATAGCGGCCCGAAGCCGTCCAGTCGAAGGTGCCGGCATCGACGATGATGCCGCCCATGGAGTTGCCGTGGCCGCCGATGAACTT
>JAGRKQ010000193.1 GCA_020442235.1 Hyphomicrobiaceae bacterium
ACGCGTTCCGGATTGAGGAAGCGCTCGAACAGAAGATCGAAGCGCAGGGGATCGAGGTCGGTGATCTTCAAAGACCAGGCAACGAGCGATCCGGCGCCCGAACCGCGCCCCGGCCCGACCGGAATGTCCCGGTTCTTGGCCCACTGGATGAAGTCCGAAACGATGAGAAAATAACCCGGAAAGCCCATGCGTTCGATGACGCCCAGCTCATAGTCGAGGCGTTCCACATAGATCTCGCGCGCCTTGCCCGGTGCAAGGCCGTGATTGACCAGCCGTTCTTCGAGCCCGGCTCGGGCCTGGCGGGCAAGTTCGCGCGCCTCGCCCTCGGTTCCGTCCCCGGTAAAGCCGGGCAGCATCGGCTTGCAGGTCACCGGGCGATAGGTGATGCGGCGCGCGATCTCCACTGTCGAGGCAATGGCCTCCGGGCAGTCGGCAAAAGCCGCGATCATATCATCGCGCGAGCGGAAAGCGTGTTTGGGTGTCAGACGACGCCGGTCGGCGCTTGCCACCGGCCGGCCATCGGCAACCGCCAGAAGCGCATCATGGGCATCGAAATCCCCCTCATGCGCGAAGTGGCAATTGTTGGTGGCAACGAGCGGCAACGAGTGGCGGTAGGCCAGGCCGACCAGGGCCGCTTCGGCTTCCCTTTCCGCATCCATGCCGTGGCGTTGAAGTTCGACGTAAAGATTGCCGCCGAAGAGTTGTGACAGACGCCCCAGCCGCCGCTCGGCGGAGCGGTCGTCATCCTGAAGCAGAGCAATCCCGACCGGTCCTTCCGCACCGCCGGAAAGCGCGATCAATCCCCCCGAGCGGTCGGCAACGGCCCGGTGATGCAGGGCAATAGGACCGCCGTCACCGGAATGCATATAGGCTTCCGACAGAAGCCAGGAGAGGTTGGAAAAGCCCTCTTCATTGGCGGCGATCAGAACCAGCGGCGCCTGCCGGCCGGTCTTGCGCCCATGGCCGGCCACCCGGCTGTCCTCGTCATCATCGAAGTCGATGGGAATGGTGCAACCGATGATCGGCTGCACGCCCTTCCCGGCCGCCTTTTGAGAAAATTCCAGCGCGCCGAAAAGATTGGCCGTATCGGTAATCGCGGTGGCCGGCTGACGGTCGGCCGCCGCAAGGGCGACGATGCGATCCGGCAGCAAGGCCCCTTCCAGCAGCGAATAGGCCGAATGGGTGCGCAGATGGATGAACAGCCCGTCGCTCATGTCGCCCGGAACCTCCTGCCCCCATCATCGCAAACCCATCCCCTACATGGCCAGCGCGGCCAGTTCGGCGATTGTGGACATCGAGGCGATGAAAAGCCCCATCGAAACCAGCGCAAGCGCATCCTTGAACACAGCCGTCATGACACCCTCCATAAGAACGTAAAAAGAACAATGTTCTTTCTATGTTCTCATGTCAAGGCCTCAATCCTGGAAATGATGCGCGATCGTCTTGCCGTCTTTCAGCGTCACGGTGCGATCGGCCCGCCGCGCCAGATCCAGATTGTGGGTGGCGATCAGCGCCGCGATTCCGGCCTCGCGGGCAAGCCGCGTCAGCATGGAAAAGACAAGATCGGAGGTGGAGGGATCGAGGTTCCCGGTCGGTTCGTCGGCCAGAATGATGTGCGGCGCATTGGCAATCGACCGGGCGATCGCAACGCGCTGCTGTTCGCCGCCCGATAGCTCCGCCGGACGATGGTCGAGCCGCTCGGACAGCTTCAGATAGCCGAGAAGCTCCCGCGCCCGCTCCGCGGCGTTCTTGTAGGAAAGCCCATTCGCCATCTGCGGAATGGCGACGTTTTCCAGCGCGGAAAACTCCGGCAACAGGTGATGGAACTGATAGATGAAGCCGATGCCGGTCCTGCGGATTCCGGTGCGGGCCTTGTCGGCAAGATCGCGTGTGGCGATCCCGTCGACATAGACGTCGCCCGAATCGGGCCGCTCCAGAAGGCCGGCAACGTGCAACAGGGTCGACTTGCCGGCTCCCGAAGGCGCGATGAGGGCAACGAGTTCGCCGGACCGCACCTCAAGATCGAGATCGGTGAGAACGTCGAGCCGTTCATCGCCCGAGCGGTAGCTCCGGCAGATGCTTTCAAGACGAAGGGCGGAAACAGCGCTCATCATTCGTACCGCAGCGCTTCGACGGGATCGAGCCGGGAGGCGCGCCAGGCCGGGCCGATGGTGGCCGCCAGCGACAGGATCAGCGCCATGATGACGACGAAGAACGTCTCGCCGGGGTCCATCTCGGCCGGAAGCCGGGAGAGATAGTAAAGCTCGGGCGAGAACAGCTCGGTGCGCGTCAGGCTGGAAATGAACAGGCGGATGTTCTCGACATTGAGGCAGAGGATCGTGCCGAGAAGGAAGCCGAACAGGGTTCCCGCAACGCCGATGCTCGCCCCTGTAATGACGAAGATACGCATGACGGAAGGCCGCCCGACCCCCATGGTGCGCAAGACGGCGATGTCGCGCCCCTTGTCCTTGACCAGCATGGTCAGCCCCGAGACGACGTTGAGCGCCGCCACCAGAACGATCATGAAGAGGATGAGGAACATGACGTTCTTTTCCACTTCCAGCGCGGAAAAGAACGTCGTGTTGCGCTGGCGCCAGTCGACGGTGAACACCGGACGGTTCGCCGCGTCCTCGATGGTGCGGCGGTATCGCGACACGCTGTCGGGATCCTCGACATAGACGTCGATGGCGCTGACGATCCCGGCCTGATTGAAGAAGGCCTGAGCCTCGGCCAGCGGCATGTAGACGAAGACGAGATCATATTCGCTCATGCCGATCTCGAAGATGGCCCCCACCTCATAGGCCTTGACGCGGGGCGTGACGCCGAAAGGCGTGACCGTGCCGCGCGGCGCGACGAGCGTCAGCCGGTCGCCGACCGAAAGACCGAGCGCCGCAGCAAGCCGGGTGCCGATGGCGATGCGCGTGCCGAGGTCGAAACCATCCAGAGAACCGGCGCGAACCGAAGGCGCCACCAGCGGCATCGCCCTCAGCGAGCCTTCCGTCATGCCGCGCACGATGGCCCCTTGCGCGCCCGAGGGCCCGGTGGCGAGCGCCTGCCCCTCCACGAAGGGGATGACGGCGGTCACGCCATCGACGCGCCCGACGCCTTCCGATACGGCGGCAAAATCGTCAAAGGGGCGCTCGATGGGTTGCAGGATGACGTGGCCATTGACGCCGAGGATCTTGTCGAGAAGCTCCGAACGGAAACCGTTCATCACCGCCATGACGACAATCAGCGTCGCAACGCCCAGCATGATGCCGGCAAAGGAAAAGCCGGCGATCACGGAAATGAAGGTCTCCTTGCGGCGCGAGCGCAGATAGCGCAGCGCGATCAGCCACTCGAAGGCCGAGAACGGCCCCGTTGCGTCCTTCGGATTGTCCGCCGTCGCCACCGGGTCAGGCGCCTTCGGTCAGGCGCGCCAGGGCGCTGTCGATCGACAGGGTCTGGCGCTCTCCGGTGGCCCGGCGCTTCAGCTCCACCGTCCCGGCGGCAAGGCCGCGCGGCCCGACGATGAGCTGCCAGGGAAGGCCGATCAGGTCCTGGGTTGCAAATTTCGCTCCCGCCCGGTCGTCGCTGTCGTCATAAAGCACCTCGATGCCCGCCGCATTGAGCGCGGCGTACATCTGTTCGCAGGCCGCATCGGTCGCTTCGTCGCCCGGCTTCAGGCTGACGAGGCCGACGGCAAAAGGCGCCACGCTGTCCGGCCAGATGATGCCGTTCTCGTCGTGGCTCGCTTCGATGATCGCCGCCACGACCCGCGACGGACCGATGCCATAGGAGCCCATGTGCACAAGGTGTTCCTGGCCGTCCGGCCCCATGACACGAGCCCCCATCGGCTCGGAATATTTGGTGCCGAAATAGAAGATGTGGCCGACTTCGATGCCGCGCGCCGAAATCCGGTTGTCTTCCGGCAACGCAGCAAAAGCCTCCGCGTCATGCTTTTCCTCAGTGGCGGCATAGTAGCGCGTATAGGCATCGACGATGGACGAGAGATCGCCGCGAAAATCGGTGTTCTCGCCCGGCACGGGAAGGTCCAGAATCGCCTTGTCGCAGAACACCTCGCTCTCGCCGGTCGAAGCAAGAATGATGAACTCGTGGCTGAGATTGCCGCCGATCGGCCC
>JAGRKQ010000194.1 GCA_020442235.1 Hyphomicrobiaceae bacterium
CCTGATCCTGCGCGTGGCGCTGCTCTGGTTTTCGATATTGGCGGTGCCGGTCTCCGGTGCGATCGATTTTGCCGGTCTGCCGGTCGAGGACAAAATGCTTCTGGCTGCCTTCACCGCACTTCAGGCCGTTGCGGCCTGCGGCTTATGGCTGCTTGCATCCTGGGGGCCTGTGGTCTTCATTCTGCTGACAATGCTGGAAACGGCCAGCGCCTTGGGCTTTCTTGGCACCCTGCGCGCACCGCTCGCTTTGTGCATCGTCGATGCAGGGCTTGTGGCGATCTATCTCGGGCTGTCGATTGCCGCGGCACGGCAACAGCGCCGCCGCCGCATCTGAAGTGAAACGACGGGCGAAATGCCCGCATGGAAACAACAAGGGAGGGCGCCATGTCGCGCATCGCATTCATCGGTCTTGGCAATATGGGGCTTCCCATGGCGCTCAATCTCATCAAGGCTGGCCACGCGGTCGCGGGCTTCGATCTTTCCAGGGACGCGCTCGACCAGCTGAAGCAGGAAGGCGGGTCCATCGCCGCAAGCGCCAGTGAAGCCGCCGCCGGAGCCGAGATCGTCGTCACCATGCTGCCGGCCGGGCATCATGTGCGCGCCGTTTACACCGGCGAAGGCGGCATTCTTGCCGCCGCTGCGCCCGATACGCTTTTCATCGACTGCTCGACCATCGATGTCGATACGGCCCGCGCCATGGCCGATGCCGCCGAGGATGCCGGGCACCGGGCTGTCGATGCGCCGGTCTCGGGCGGCGTCGGAGGCGCCGCCGCCGGCACGCTCACCTTCATGGTCGGCGGCCCCGACTCCGCTTTTGCCGCCGCCGAGCCGGTGCTGGCCGTCATGGGCAAGACGATCGTTCATTGCGGCGCGGCCGGAACCGGTCAGGCGGCGAAGATCTGCAACAACATGATCCTCGGAATCTCGATGATCGCCACCTGCGAGGCTTTCGCCCTTGCGGAACGTCTCGGGCTGGAAGCCGACAAGCTCTTTGCCGTTTCCTCCAAGTCGTCCGGGCAGAGCTGGTCGCTGACCTCCTACTGCCCCGTGCCGGGCCCGGTTCCGACGTCCCCGGCCAATCGCGATTATCAGGCCGGCTTTGCCGCCGACATGATGCTGAAGGATCTGAAGCTGGCGCAGGCCGCTGCGTCCAGCGCCGGGGCCCAGACGCCGCTGGGCGCCACAGCCGCGCAGCTCTATTCGCTTTACTCGGCTGCCGGTCAGGGCGGGAAGGATTTTTCCGGCATCATCCGGTTCCTGCGTGGTGAACGCTAAGTAAATCCTGCCGCGGAAAGAAAGCTGAAATTAATCAACCAGTTTAAGTCGCCCTTAGGCCGTCTCCTGCATGATGTGTTCAGTCAGGCGTCATAGAAACGCCGACCAGAACAACAGCGAGGCGAGCAAATGACCAAACTCTCCAGCGCCGCCATTGCGCCGCTCGGCGTGGCCGAAGAAGCCGATGACGAAGAGGCGCTCAAGGGCCACTACCTCGATGCACTGCATCTGGTGGAACGTCTTCACCGGCGCTTGCTTGATGTCATCAAGGACGAGTTCGACCGCATGGGGCGGTCCGATGTGAACAGCGTTCAGGCGCTGCTTCTCTACAACATCGGCGACTCGGAACTGACGGCTGGCGAACTGCGCACGCGGGGCTACTATCTCGGGTCCAACGTATCCTACAATCTGAAGAAGCTGGTCGATCTCGGCTATGTCCATCACCAGCGTTCGCGCGTCGACCGCCGTTCGGTCCGGGTCAGCCTGACCGACAAGGGGCGCGAGATCGCCGATGTGGTGAGCGGGCTCTATAACCGCCACCTTCTGTCGATCGAAAAGGTCGGCGGTCTGGGATCGGACGAGTTCAACACGCTCAACAAGTCGCTTCACCGGCTTGAGCGCTTCTGGACCGACCAGATTCTTTACCGTCTGTAAGCTTTCAGGGTCGCACGATTCAAATCACAACAAGGACGGCGCGACCTCACCGTCCGTGATCAACGACCTCCACACCCCCTCGCTTCAGACGCGGCGAGGGGGTTTTCTTGTCGGCGTTCACGGTGAGACGACGATGGCGTCGGGGTCGTCCGGGTTGGCAAGATATTCGTAGAGCGAGGTCGGATCGCCGTCGCGCGCTTCCTGTGCAGCGACAAAGAGCAGCGTTGCCTCGGCAAGGCTGGCTGTCCCTTCATCGATAAAGGTTTCGAGCGTTTCGCGGCTCTCCGGATGCGTGATGAGATAGGCCGTGACGGCCTCCTCGGTCGTTCCGATCCCTTCGGCCATGAAGTCCGCAACAAAGGCGGTCATGTCGTTGACGAAGGCGAGAGAGTTGACCCCGCCTTCCATGGCGCCCGAGGTCCAGCCGCGTTCAAAACCGGCATTGGGATCGGCCAGCGGCGCTTCGGCGCGTTCGGCGATCCAGTTGCCGGCGAATTCGGTCGCCTGGGCGCTCATGCCGGCGCGCCATTCCGAAACCTTGTAGCCGGCATAGTCTCCGGCGAGCTGTCCGGCGAACAGGGTGAGGTCGACCATCGCCTTCTGGCCCGGCGGGAGCGCGTCATAGGCCGCGTGCACCATTTCCGAAGCCGGGTCGCCGATCCAGTTGGTGTAGAAGTTGCCACCGGCGCTCCAGGCGCTTGAAAAGAAGCCGCCAATGCCCGAGCCGAGCTGCGAGAAACCGCTGCCGATCTCGTCCAACTCTCCCCAGAACCAGTTGTTCAGCGCCTCGCGCGCCTCGGCAAACCGGCTGTCGGTCTCCGCTGTCGTGCCCTCTTCAAAGAGCGTGGTCAGCGTTTCCACCGCTTCGCCATACTCGATGCCAAGCGCGGAGAGCGCGTTCTTGCGTTCCAGGATCGAGGCCGTCAGTTGCGCCTTGGATTCCGGGGTTACCGCATCCCAGCTGTTGCGAATGTGATTTCGGATGCCCGAGACCGGCCCTTCACGCTGCAACAGCACTTCCGTCAGCGTCTTGTCGGGGAAATAGGCTTCCTTGAACGCTGCGCCCCAGGCCTCAAGTGCATCGAGTTCATCGAGATGGTTGAGCGCATAGTCGAGCGTGATCGACGTGCCGAGTTCGGCCGCGCCTGCGACAAGGGTCACCGCGAGCGGCGACGCCGTCGCCGATCCGCCGCCGGTCGCCGGAACCGAGATGGCATAGATGGTGCTGACGATGGAGGCCGCCGCGATGCCGCCGGAGGTCGCCACGGTCTGCTCGACGACGTTGCGCAGGTTGCGCCCGAAGTCTTCCGGCGTTTCCGCTTCCATCATCATGGCGAAGTCGGTCGCAAGGAACATCACGTCGATCAGGACGCCGGGCGCGATTTCCTTGAAGCCCTTCTTGGCCAGCTGGCCATCGACAACGTCGACGACTTCGTCGGCAGCTTCAACGGCCCCTTCAAGGAGCTTCTGATAGGCCATTTCCATGGCCTTGACCTCTTCGGCCGAAGCGCCGGTGGCAAAGGCCCGGAAGGCCCGCGCCGCCCTTGCGGCATCTTCCGGCACGGCTTTTGCGGCAAGCTTCAGCACATTGGAGCCGACATCGTCGACAAAGGTCTTGGCCTTGTCTTCCACATAGTCCTGAAGCGCCAGAACCGCCTGGCTGATTTCCTTGCCGTTGCCGCCAACGATGGCGTCGTCGACGAGATATTTGAGCTCCTCATACTGGACGTCGCCGGCAAGCGTCTTGAGGAAGCCGGCCTGGGCTTCATCGACATTGTCGGCGAGGGCATGCAGCGACCCGGAGCCGGAGCGCGGTTTCAACTGGTTGAGAATGTCGAGATCGGTCAGTTCCGAGACAAGTTCATACTTCTCCAGCGCGCCGGCCAGAATGTAAAAGCGCTGCATGCTCGCCATGGCCGCGGAGAGGCCAAGCTGCTGTGCGGCGGTATCCGCACCGAGAAGATGCCAGCCATCCTCGCCGTTGAAATAGGTCTCGCTCATCTGGTCATAGAAGGCGACGCCGGCCTCATAGGCAGTATCGGCGAAGAGCATGTCGAAAATGGCCCCGCCGATGGCGCCGCCGGTCTCCCAGCCGGTGATTTCGGCATTGCCGCGGGCGATCTGTAGGAACTCGGCAAAGGCCGCTTGGTTGGACGTCTTGAACTTGCCGCCGTCCCTGTCGAAGGCGACATGCTTGCCGATGCCGAAGACGTTCGTGACCACGCGCAGGAAGCTTGCAAGGCGGCGCGTGCCTGGGCCTTCCGTGCCGTTGATGAGATCCATCAGCGGACCCCGAAGATTGCGGTTGGCAACGTCCCCGAAGAGCTTTTCTCCGGCCTCGCCCAGCGTGAAGGCGGCGACGGTGCGTCCGAAATTCTCAAAGGCGGCGCCCATTTCCTCGCGGCTGTCGGCTTCAAAGATGCGCGCCATCAGCGAAGCGTTGCGGAACATCGAATAGCCTTCGATGCCCAGATTGCGGCCGGCCTGGAAGGCATCGAGGCTGGATGTGCCGAGATAGGCGTTGGAGAAGGTTGCCTTGTCGCGAACCGTCAGAAGGAAGCGGTTGAGCGCGTTCACATCGCGGTATGGATCCTCGACCTGCTTGCCGAACGCGAGCGAGGAATTGAACATCGGATTGTAGCCGATGATCCCGTTCACCGTGGCCCGAGTGCCGACGGCGAGAATGTTGGGCGCCGGGGTGCCGGCCAGCGACATGCCGGGCATGAAGACGCTGCGATGGCCGCGATTGCCGCCATAGAGCCAGCCGCTGAAATTCAGAAAAAGGTCGCGCGGATTGGCCAGCGTCGGGGCGACGGAATTGAGATAGGTCTTTTCCAGCGTGTTCATGTGGGTCGCGGCGGCGGTCATCAGCTCCGGATTGTTGGTGCTGACGCCGATCACGATCGCCTTGGTCAGCGTATCGCGGTCGCGCACATATTTTTGCGTGGCGCGGTGGGCGGCCACCGCCTCATGCAGAGGCGTGTAGCGCGTGAACATGTTACGCACGCGCAGGAACGACAGCCCCATATTCGACAGGAAGGCCGAGGGCGGCATGTTCTGGTCGGTCGGATCGACGGGCGCTGACGGTTGCTGGGCATTGGGGTCGACCAGACCCGGCTCGGCAGGCTCGGCATCCCAGGCGTTGAGAAGACCGGGCCATTCGCCTGTGTCGCCATTCGCCCAGTCCTGGCTTTCCGGCACATCGCCCGCGTTGCCCCAGGGGCCATACTGGCCTTCGAGAGCCGGTTTGACGAGATAATCGTAAACCACATAGCCGGGAGTGAAATAGCGCCCGTTTTTCTGGAACCAGCGGAAGCCATTGCCGGCATCGGTGAGGTCGAGGCCGGCTTCTTCGTCGAGCTGAGCAACGACTGCGGGGTCCGTCACCGGTTCCATGCCCTGAAGATGCCAGTCCGGCACGCCCTGAATGCTGCTGATCAAGGCCTGCTGCTCCGCCGTCAACGGCCCCTCAGCCGGCACCGAGTTCAGGATCTTTTCTTCTTCGGCCGTCAGCGGCCCGCGCCCGAAGGCTTCTGTGGGCGTGACAGGCTCTGCCGGAAGGTTTGCATTGTTCGGATCGAGCAAGGTGGTCGGCTCGAACCCAATCGCATTGGGGTTGCCCGGCACGATCAGAGTGGCCGCGTCGGTCGTAGGCACACCGCCGGGCTGGCTGCCGAATATGGGAAGGTACGTCGTGAAGTCCTGCGGCGCTCCATTGGGGGCCAGCGGGAAATGGTTCGCATAGGTTTGCGTTCCATTGGGCGCGATGGGCAGGTAGATGGTCGTTGC
>JAGRKQ010000195.1 GCA_020442235.1 Hyphomicrobiaceae bacterium
GGCCTGCCCTTCGGCACCCCCGGCGCGACCAATCTCATCCGCATCGCCTTCGTCGACGCCGAATAGGCCTCAATCGGACAAGCCTTCCCCCGAAGCCCGGCGCAGAACCCGGTCAACGGCCTCGCGCACCAGCTCCGGCCGGTGATGATGAAAGGCATGGCCGGCACCGGCGATGACGATGCGTTCCGCCCCGGCAATGTCCCGCTCCAGCCCGACCGAATGGATTTCGGCAAGAACGGTGGCATCGCTGTCGCCGGTGAGGATGACGGTCGGCGCCGTGATCGTTCTGTAGCGCGGCGCCTCGCGCTCCAGAAACGGCTTCAGCCAGGCAACATCCTCGCCATTGGCGATGAAGCTGCGCGGCCGCAGCACCAGAGGCGCGCCGATGGCCTCGGCATAGCCCTCCGGCACCGGTTCGGGCGTAAAGACGCTGGCCGCCCCCGCATCCACCGAGAACCAGCCGAAGGGCAGCGCTACCAGATGCGAGAACACCCGTCCCGCAAAGGGCGCGGCCGCCAGTTCGTAATACCAGCTGACCCCGCCCGGCCAGGGATGGCTCGCCGGGGCGATGAAAACGAGCCCGGCAACGCGCTCCGGCGCCTGAAGCGCCATCTGCAACACCACGCTCGCCCCGAAACTGTGTCCGGCGAGCACGAAGCGGTCCACCCCGATGGCCTCGAGCGCGGCAAGGATGCGCGCCGCCTGAACCGCCGGCGAGGCATCGCCCGGCCCGCGCCGCGCCGAATAGCCCAGTCCGGGCCGGTCGACATAAATCCGGCGGTAGCGATCCGACAGCACCCCGTCGAGCGCGGTCAAGGGATCGAGAAGATTGCTCGATGCCCCGTGGATGACGACGACCGCCATGGCCGCTTCCCGAGCGGCCCCATCCACGCCGGCACCATCCGGCCCCGCGCGGTCGACAAGATGCACGCGCGTGCCCTCCACATCGACGAAGATGCCGGCAGGAGGGTGGCGGCGCTCGATCACCTGCACGCCGATCCGGGTCGCGGCAAAGAGCAAAATCGCCAGACCGGCAAGGACGAGCACGAGAAGGCCGGTGGCCGTCATGAAAGGGGACCTCGATGCGGGATTTGGGGCAGCCATGAACACAATACGCAAGGACAGGCGGACGGTTCAGATCGGCTGGCCGGAAAGGCTCTGGCGCAGGGCGTCGCGACGCTCCAGCGCGCCCGGCGCAAAGGGATGCACGGCCAGAAGGCGCTCATAGACCTCCAGCGCCGCCTCGGGCCGGTCGAGCCGCTCCAGAATCGTCGCAAGCCCGGTGAGCGCACCGAAATGACGCGGCTCCAGCACCAGGACATGCTCGATGTCGCCGAGGCTGGCGCCGAAATTGCCCAAAAAGAACTGCAAGGTGGCGCGCTTGTTCCAGCCCTCGATGTAGTCCGGCGCCAGCACCACCACCTGATCGAGAAGATCGAGCGCCAGCGCCGCGTCCTCATTGCGCAGCGCCTGCCCGGCGCGACTCATCAACAGGCGGATCGTTGGGCTTTGCGGCTCCATCCAGGCCGCGACGATTTCTTCGGCGAGCGTCGTCGCCTCGGTCGGCCCGTCGGCTTCGGCCAGCCGGTCGAGAAGGAGGTCGACAGGACGCGGATCGTCGGCAAGGCCGGGCCCGGCCGCAGGAAGGGCCAGACAAAGGGTCAGGAGAAGGGCAAAAAGAAAGCGCACCGCCGGACTGTGCGGCGATGCGCCCTGATCGTCAACACGCCTGCGCTTGCAGGCGCTGCAAAGGCTCAGCCCTGGCGGGCCTTGTAGCGCTTCACGGTCTTGTTGATGATGTAAATACGGCCGCGACGGCGCACCATGCGGTTGTCACGATGCCGCTTCATCAGCGCCTTGACGGAATTCTTGATCTTCATCTTTCGATACGGACCCCTGAGGCCCGCCTCCGCTCGGTGCCGCGCTCCGGGAAGCTCCGGGAGCACGCGAAACTGACAAGCGCGGCCAGAGGACCGCGCAACCGGGGCGTCGATACAAAAGGCGCCGTGCCCTGTCAAGCAAGCGCAGTCGGATCGACGCTGAAAACCTGAGATAAAAGCGCCTTTTGGCGGGATCTTTCGTTTCTGCTCGAAAAAGAACGGCGGCAGTAAGAGGCACAGCCTCGAACCGGAACCTTGCACGCCGGGTTGGTCGGTGGCGGCCTG
>JAGRKQ010000196.1 GCA_020442235.1 Hyphomicrobiaceae bacterium
TTGCGCCGGTAGAAGGCGTTGGAATCCTCGGCCGTGGAGAAGCCCGCATATTGACGGATCGTCCAGGGCTGGTTGGCATACATCGTCGGATAGGGGCCACGCAGATAGGGCGCGATGCCCGGCAGGGTGGCGAGAAAGTCGAGCCCTGCGGCATCGTCCGGCGTGAAGACCGGCTTGACCGCAATGCCCTCCGGGGTCTGCCAGGCTTCGCCGGTTGCGGCGGGGGCCGATCCGGCGGGGCGCTGCCAGCCAAGGGTCGAAAAATCGGGGAACTGCGTCATGGTCTCGTTCCTCCTCAGCCGGCGGCCAGAACATCGTCGCGCCGGAGCGGAAAGGCGGCGGCAGCGGTATCCGTGGCCGTGGCCAGCACCTTTGGCGACGTGTCGGCGGCGTTGGGATATTTGGTGGTGCCGATGATCTGCCGGCGCTTGTCGGCAAAGCTTGCGCTGCGGGCCTTGGCGGCCGTATCGACGCGGCCTGCAAGGGCGCCCGAGGCGAGCGTGGCGGCAAGGCCGCCTTCAGCCTCGATGGCGACGAACTCGCCCCAGGCCTTTTCGGCCAGCGCATCGGTCAAAGTCTCGATGGCACCCGAGCCGGCGGCCGGATCGGCGACCCGGTAAAGATTGGATTCGTCGGCAAGAACGAGTTGCGTGTTGCGCGCCTGACGGCGGGCAAAGGCATCGGCCAGACCATGCGCGCTGCTGTAGGGCAGCACCGCAATCGACTCCGCACCGCCGATGGCGGCAGCAAAGCAGGCGATCGTCGCGCGCAGCATGTTGGTGGCGGCATCCTTTTCAACCACCATGCGCGCACTGGTCTCCGCATGGACCGGAACGTCGGCGCCCTCATGGCCGGTCAGTTCCAGAATGCGGGCGATGACGAGGCGCAGGGCCCGCAGCTTGGCAATGCCTTCCAGAACGTCCTGATCGACGGCGATGGAAACCGCGATCATCTGCGGCGCTGCACCGGCTTTCAGAAGCGCGGTGAAGGCGGCGGCGATGGCGCCAAGCTCCTGCGCCGCCGTGGCGCCGGCCTCGTGAACGATGCGGCCGTCGGCGGAAAGCTGCGTGCCGCCGATCCCGCGCGCTGCGAGCGCTTTTGCCGCGCCCACTGCGGAGGCCGCATCGCCCGCCCTGCCGGCCCGGGCCGGAGCGAAGAAGGGGTCGATGCCAAAGGCGACCGACAGGGCATCAAGCGGTTCGCCGGAGGCCTGGAGCGCATCGGCGACGAGCGCGGCGAGCGCCGCGCCATCGGCATGCGGGGCAATCCTGAGCGCGATCAGGCTGGCCTTCACGCCCTCAAGCGTGCGCGCCAGCGCATCGGCCGCTGCCGGAAGGCCGAAGCCGGCGGCATTCGCGCCACCGGTAAAAACAAGTTCAAGGCCGGAAGCGCCACCTTCCAGATCGGTCAGGGCTTGCGTGTTCGCCGCTGCCGGATCGTTGAGGTCGATGCGCTGCGAGATGACCCAGGGCGCGCCGCCGGCGCGGGCCCGGATCGGCGCGGCATCGCCGGCACGATCGGCAAGCGGCGCCAGGCGGATGCCGTCATCGGTGAAGCGGACAAGGCTGTCGAAGGGCTGGCCTTTCAGGGCCTTGTCCACCAGCTTGCGCCACGTCTCTTCGGTTGCGGGGGCAAAACCGTCCGCCAATGGCTTGATGTCGCTCACGAAAGGACCTCGCTGATTGCAAGGCCTCGTTCTAGAACAGCCGCCGGGCGATGCCAAATGCGTCGAAAGACGCAAGGCGGCTGTGCGACGCAAGGCAAAGAAGGTCGTCGAGAGACGCAAGGTAGCGGTGCGGTCTCAAACAGAAACGGCGGCCAGGGGCCGCCGTTTCGGGATCTGAAGCGCCCGATCAGGCGAACTGGTCGAGACCCGGGATCGCCGCGATGATCTTCGAGACCACCTCGTCGCCGGCCTTTTCGCGGGCAAAGGCGATGGTTTCCTGCGTCACCTGCTGGATTTCGCCCATGCCGAGGCCGGCGCTCATCAGCCGCCCGGCCGCCGCCATCAGCCCGCCGCCACCGCCCATCATCGAGCCGATGCTGCCCATCAGGCCGCCGCTGCCCCCGCCTGCGGCAGCTTCCACGGCATCGCGGGCGCCGGGAATGGCATCGAGGACCTGGGACACCGCGTCCTGGGGACCTTCCTTGTTGAGAAAGTCGAGAATGATCCCGACGGCGGACTGGGTCGTCGAGGCGTCGATGCCGACGCTTGAGGTGATGCGGGAAATCAGCTCTTCCATACGTTCCTCCGGTGCCAACTGAATTGGCGTCATGGACTGGCATTGCGTTCGGGCGCATCAGAACGGTGCATGCGCGCGATTGCAAGGCCATGACGCTGTGGCACCTGCGCAATTTTCACGCTAGGACTGTGTAAAACCACCGATCGGGGAACGGCGACAGATGATCGAAGACGGCAAGCTCTATCTCGGCACCAGCGTCAAACCGGAATATCTGGAACTGAAACTGGCCAACCGCCACGGCCTGGTCACCGGCGC
Organism: Hyphomicrobiaceae bacterium; assembly: GCA_020442235.1. GTDB lineage: Bacteria > Pseudomonadota > Alphaproteobacteria > Rhizobiales > MH13 > JAGRKQ01. The sequence continues at coordinate 2,499 of JAGRKQ010000196.1, forward strand.
GACCGGCACCGGCAAGACCGTGACCTTGCAGATCATGGCAGAAGGCTTTTCCAACGCCGGCGTTCCGGTCTTTGCCGCCGACATCAAGGGCGATCTTTCCGGCATCGCGGCCAAGGGCGAGCCGAAGGATTTTCTTCTGAAGCGCGCCGAGCAGATCGGCCTCGGGGACGCCTATGAATTTGAGGCCTCGCCGACCGTCTTCTGGGATCTTTTCGGCGAACAGGGCCATCCGATCCGCACCACCATCTCGGAAATGGGGCCGCTTCTCCTGTCGCGTCTCATGGATCTCAACGAGACCCAGGAAGGCGTCCTCAACATCGCCTTCCGCATCGCCGACGACGAGGGACTGCTGCTTCTCGACCTGAAGGACCTGCGTTCCATGCTGGTCGATCTTGCCGAGAAGGCCGACGCGATCGGCACCGAATACGGCAATGTCTCCAAGGCTTCGGTCGGCGCGATCCAGCGCCGGCTTCTGGTTCTGGAAGAGCAGGGGGCGGAGCATTTCTTCGGTGAGCCGGCGCTCAGGATCGCCGACATCATGCGCACCACGCCGGACGGGCGCGGGGTGGTGAACATTCTCGCCGCCGACAAGCTGATGGCCAATCCACGCCTCTATGCGACCTTCCTGTTGTGGCTGTTGTCGGAACTCTTCGAGGAGCTTCCCGAGGTCGGCGACCCGGACAAGCCGCGCCTCGTGTTCTTCTTCGACGAGGCGCA
>JAGRKQ010000197.1 GCA_020442235.1 Hyphomicrobiaceae bacterium
TTCGGCATTTCCTTCGTCGTCGATGCCTTTGGCGCCGTGCTGGCGCTGGCGACCTCCGTGGTCGGACTGGCGGCGGTGATCTTCGCGCGTTCCGAAATCAGCGAGGACAACAAGCGTTACGGCTTCTTCCCGTTCCTGTTGTTGATGATTGGCGGCGTCTCAGGGGCCTTCCTGACCGGCGACATCTTCAACCTTTATGTCTGGTTCGAGGTGCTGCTGATCTCGTCCTTCGGCCTGATCGTTCTTGGTAACGAACATCGCCAGCTCGACGGATCGCTGAAATACGCCTTCCTCAACCTGCTGGCGACGACCTTCTTCCTGATCGCGGTCGGCTATCTCTACGCCATGATCGGCACGCTCAACATGGCCGACATCGCGCTGGAACTGCGCACCAACCCCGATTATCCGACGACGACGCTGGCCGGACTGTTCCTCTTTGCCTTCGCCATGAAGGCGGCCGCCTTCCCGGTCAATTTCTGGCTGCCGGCGAGCTATCATACGCCGCGCATCGTCGTTTCGGCGCTGTTCGCCGGGCTTCTGACCAAGGTTGGCGTCTATGCGCTGGTGCGGGTTCTGGTCATGCTCTTTCCCGCCGACCTCAGCGCCTTCGATGGCGTGCTCGGCTGGGTCGCCGCATTGACGGCCGTCCTCGGCGGCGCCGGCGCCCTGGCGCAGTCGGATGTGCGCCGGCTTCTCGGTTATCTGGTGATCTCCGGCATCGGCGCCATGCTGATCGGCGTCGCCATCGGCACGCCCGATGCGCTGCGCGGCGTCATCGCCTATGCGGTCCATTCGATCATCGTCATGACCGCGCTTTATTTCATGGCAGGCATCATGGGGCGCCTGACCGGCTCGTTCGACCTGCGCGGCATTGGCGGGCTTTATCGCGCCCATCCTTACTTTGCCGCGCTCAGCCTTGTGCTGGTCTTTGCGATTTCCGGCCTGCCGCCCTTTTCCGGCTTCTGGCCGAAGGTTGTTCTGGTGCGGGCCGGTGTGGCGGAAGGCGAGGGCTGGCTGGTCGGGGCCTTGCTGTTCTCCAGCTTCCTGACGCTTCTGGCCGTCGGACGGCTCTGGAGCTTCGGTTTCTGGCGTGACGGACCGGAAGGAACGCCCGACGGCACAACGGCCGGCGGGGTGCGGGCGCTCACGCTTGAAAGCGGCCGGCCGCTTCTGGTGCCCCTGACCTTCCTCGTTCTCATCGTCGTCGGGCTTGGCCTTTACGCCGAACCGCTGATCCGCGTTGCCGGTGTCGGTGCGGCGGGTCTGGTCGAGCCGTCGGCCTATCTCAACGCCCTTCTGGAGACGGCACGATGAGCGGGCTGTTTCTGATCAATGTGCTTCTGGCGCTCAGCTGGATCGCTGTCACCGGCAGCTTCTCCTTCCTGAACTTCGCCTTCGGCTTCTTTCTCGGCGCCATTGCCCTGCTTCTGGTGCGCGAGCAGACCGGCACGACGAGCTATTTCAAGCGCGCCTGGAAGATCAGCAAGCTGACCGGCCTGTTCTTTTATGAACTGATGCTGTCGGCCATCAAGGTTGCCAAGCTGGCGGTCGATCCGAACCTGAAGGCGCTTCAGCCCGGCATTATCGCCTACGACCTCACCGTCGATCGCGATTTTGAAATCACGCTGCTGGCCAATCTCATCACCCTGACGCCAGGCACCCTGTCCGTCGATGTCTCCGACGACCGCAAGACGCTCTACATCCACGCCATCGATCTGTCCGATCCCGAGGGCATGGCCGAGGACATCCGCACGGGCTTCGAGCGCAAGATCATGGAGGCGTTCCGGTGAGCGCGGGCGAACAGTTCCTCAATGGGGCGATCATTCTGGCGCTGGCGATCCTGTCGCTGTCGTTTGCGCTGATCATCGTGCGCATCGTGCGCGGCCCGACCCTTCCGGACCGGGTGCTGGCGCTGGACATGCTGGTCGCCGTCGGTATCGGTTTTATTGCCGTGATCGCCGTCAAGACGCGCTCCTTCGTCTATCTCGACATTGCCATAGCGCTGGGTCTTGTCGGATTTCTGGCAACCGTCGCCTTTGCGCGCTTCATCCTGAAGCGTGGCCGCCACAAACATGCCGATTACGGCAATGAGGCGGAAAGGCCGGCGCAGGAGGAAGGAACCTCGTCATGAGCGAGCCGATATCGCTTCCGATCCTCGAACTCATCGCCGGCGTCCTGATCGTCATCGGCGCCATCTTCTCGTTGCTGGCAAGCCTTGGCATCCTGCGCTTTCCCGACGTCTACAGCCGCATGCATGCCGCCTCGAAGGCCGGAACGCTCGGCTCGGGCCTGATGCTGCTGGCCATTGCCGTGCTCGCGGTGGATCTGGCCGTTGTCACGCGCGCCATGGCCGGTGCGGTGTTCTTCCTGCTGACGGCCCCCGTCTCTTCGCACCTTCTCGCCCGTGCGGCCTATTTCGTCGGTTACGAACCCTGGGAAGGAACCGTGCGTGACGATCTCCAGGACCGTTACAGCGGCGAAGGGGAAGGTATTCGCTGCGAGTCGACGCCGCCTGTCGCCAAGATTACCAGCCTTTGAGGCTTGGAATTTATCTTAACGGCGGCTGACTTGCTTCCCGAGAGCGATTCATTTACTCACTGACTACAGTCAGTGAAGTAGTTAATTGTGCTTCTCTGCAATATGCAACGCAAGCGTGAAATTTCGAGGTTCTTGATGGTCGAAGAAACACAGAATGCCGAACTCATCGAACTGACGGCGGACATCGTTTCTGCTTATGTCAGCAACAACACGGTGCCGGCTTCTGAGCTGACAACCCTGATCGGTGACGTCTTTGGCGCGCTGAAGCGGACCTCCGGTTCTGTTGAAGAAGAGCCGCAGGAGCCCTTGAAGCCGGCGGTTCCGGCCAAGAAATCGATCACGCCGGATTATCTGATCTGTCTGGAAGACGGTAAGAAGTTCAAGTCGCTGAAGCGTCATCTGCGCACGCACTACAATCTGTCTCCGGAAGAATATCGCGAAAAGTGGGGCCTTCCGGCAGACTACCCGATGGTTGCGCCGAATTATGCTGCCGCCCGATCCGCCCTTGCCAAGGAAATGGGTCTTGGCCAGAGCCGCGGTGGCCGCGGGCGCGGTCGGCCGAAGAAAAGCTGATCGCATCAGTCCAGGCTTTTGAGTTGCAAGGGTCGCCTCAAGAGGCGGCCCTTTTCTTTTGGCCGCTTATCCCCGGACTCCGGCTTGCGCGATAAATAGGAACATAATCCTAATTATATACTTGACAAAAGTAATGCCTTGGACGATAACGAATCCAAGGAGTTACGAACATGGCCGATTTTAACGATCCAATCTTTCACGACGAGGACAAAGCCCGCGAGCATCTTGAAGCGATCCGCTGGCCGCATGGTCCCAACTGCCCGCATTGCGGCAACGTCGATCAGGACACGATTGCCAAGGTTGAAGGCAAGAAGCAGTCACACCGTAAAGGCCTGTATTACTGCAATGAATGCAAAGGCACGTTCACCGTAACGGTCGGCTCCGTCATGGAGCGATCCAAGGTGCCGCTTGCCAAGTGGGTGTTTGCCTTTCACCTGTTCGCCGCCTCCAAGAAAGGCATGAGCGCTCACCAGCTTCACCGCATGCTTGGCGTCACCTACAAGACCGCCTGGTTCATGGCTCACCGTATCCGTGAGGCCATGAAGGAGGACGTTAAGTCCTCCGGCCCGCTAGGCGGCGAAGGCAAGATCGTTGAAGCCGATGAAACCTATATCGGTAAGCGCGAGACACCCCGCGTATCTGCACAGCGCAAGGGCCGCCCATACACCAAGAAGGGCAAGTCAGGCGGCGCACAGAAGCGTATCGTTGTCGGTTTGGTCGAGCGTGGAGGCAAAGCCCGCATGTTCCATTTGAACGACGCCACAAAGGCAACCGTTCGTGAAGTTCTCGTGCGCAATGCCGATCGCAATTCCACGCTCTACACTGACGAGTCCCGCCTCTACACGGAAACCGGCACCGAGTACGCCGACCACAAAACCGTGAAGCATTCGGCCAAAGAATACGCCCGCCGCGAAGGCGATAAGGTTGTTCACTCCAACACGATTGAGAACGTCTTTTCCGTCTTCAAGCGCGGCATGGTCGGCGTTTACCAGCATTGCGGCGAAGCCCACCTGCATCGCTATCTGGCGGAGTTCGATTTCCGTTATAACCGCCGCTCGGCTCTGAAGGTCTCAGACCGTGAACGCGCCGAAGACGCAATCCGTATGGCCGCTGGCAAGCGGTTAATGTATGCCCAATCTCGTGAAGCCCGTTACGCCTAAGCAGAAGGCGGCAGCCTTCAAGCGTTGGCGGAAAAAACGTCAGCCCTGATCTTTCTTTAACTGCGCTTTCGGCTTCTGCTTTTTCGGCTTCACCGGTGCCTGCTTTGGCTTAGGTGGCGTCGAAAGCGCGCGGCGCAAAGCCATGTCTCGGCGCTTGGCAGTCTCAGTATTATTGTGATTGTTGTCGTCAACCATTATGCGCCACTCGCCACTACGGGTGCCCCGCCAAAGAACGGGGGCACTCCCTCGGGACACCATCGGATGATGTTCTTAAGGTTTTCAACTACCATCGCCTCGTCCTTGTGATCTCTGTACCACCTTCTGGCGGCTTCTGTCATGGCATCACAGAATAAAACCAGATCGAACATGGCTGCCTTCTTATCTCCCGCAACGATTCTCAATGCATGTATGCTCGATTGTGTCTCCGGCACTGTAAAAACTACATGGCTGCCATCAAAGTATGCGTGACCAGTAAGGTCTGCTCGATGAACGAGACCGCCTCTCAGTTGAAAACATGACGCTCCGTCAAGGCCTAATTCTGACTCGGTCGTGTAAGTATCCACAAAATCGATATAGTGCACCTTCTTTACAAACTCAGATTTTGGAAGAGTGAGACCCATACAAATGTCGGGAAACGTTAGTGCAACCAAAAGTGCAGGGTAATGTAAGCGCGCCTCAATCGCTTTCTGCATATCGCGAATGATCCGCTCTATCGGAGAGCTTGGATCGGATTTCGTCAAAATCCACCCCCAACACGACGCCTCTTTGAGATAACCACTCAATGAGATCGAGCAAGTCCACGTCAGTACCCCGGAACCTAGCTTCATTATATGCTCGTATCATGATTCGCCCAGAACTGGATAACCAGATCTCTACTGGCTCAGACTCACAATACTCCCGAACCCCGTCCATTACCGCGATTTTAATGTCGTTCATCGGAACTTTCCATAATTCCGTGACGTAAGCGCCGGCCTGTCTCTCTCCGTATAGGAGAATTGGTCACTTTTGTCACGTATATAATTAGGAACATAATCCTATATCTGGAGGCGGAGATGAGGGACGGGTTCTTGGCAGACCATGCAAGCGGAAGCGGCGCGGCGGCAAGGCGCGCCTCGCGCAGCAAGGCGGACATTCTGGCAACGGTGATGGCGCTCGTTGCCCGTGCCTTCAAGGTGCAAAGGGAGGCGCTCTATGCGCCGACACGCGGCCCGGCGGAGATCGCCCGCGCCCGCCAGGTTGGTGTCTATCTCGCCCATGTCGAGGCGGGCCTATCCCTGAGCGACATCGGGCGCCAGCTTGGCCGCGACCGCACGACGGTCGGCCACGCCTGCCGTCTCGTCGAGGATTTGCGGGACGATGCGCTCTTCGACACCACGCTCACCATGCTGGGACGGGCCGTCAGGGCGCTGCGCTGCGGAGCGCCGGCATGAAGGAAGCTGATCTGAACAGCGCGCTCTCCCGTTCCGATCTTGCACTTCTGGCTGTTCTTGCGACCGGTGGCATCCTTCAGGCAGGCGTGACCTCGGGAATGACGGCTTACCGGCTCAAGGTCGCGGGGCGCCGGGGCCGGCCCTCCGCCGTGGAGAGCGGCGATGTTGTGCGTCTTTCCCGTCTTGGTGTTCTGGAGACGCGCGAAGGCCGCACCGTCCTGAGCAGCACAGGCAGGGCGCTGATGGACAGGCTGCTGGAAACCGGGCGAGGCAGGCAAGAGCGGCCGCAAGGAGAGGGCACGCGGTTTTCGCTGGAACGCAATCTGCCCCTTGCCGCGCATGAACGCCTTGCTGCGGCGCGGTTCCTGGGCGCAGCCGAGCGTGCGGCACTGCGCCCGCGCATCGGGCCGGACTGGGACGGGCTTGCCACCGGAAAGATCGATGGCGGCAAAAGGAGAGGCCATGAACCACTGGGGGGAGCTTCAGAAGAGTTCCTGCGCACCAGTGCGGCCCTCGGATCGTCCCTGTCGTCGCTTCTGGTCGATGCGCTGGTTTTCGATCTCGGCCTTGGCGACATCGAACGGCGCCGAAACTGGCCGGCGCGCAGCGCACGGGTTGCCCTGCGTCTCGCCCTGGAAGCGCTCTGTCGGCACTATGGTTATGAGGAGGCAAGCGGGGGCGCGTCAGAGCCGGCCATCAGGCCTTTGCCGCTGCGACCGCAACGCTGCGAATCCGGGCCAGCATCGCGGTGAGCCCGTTGGAGCGCTGGGCAGTAAGATGCTCGCGAAGCCCCAGTCCGGAAAGCGCGGCCTCGGCATCGAGGCTGGCAATCTCGGCCGGCGTCCTGCCGTCGAACAGCGCCAGAACGACGGCCACGATGCCCTTGACCAAAAGCGCATCGCTGTCGCCGCGAAAGCGCAGGGTGCCGTCCGCCCCGGCCTCGGCAATGAGCCAGACCTGACTGGCGCAGCCATGGACCTTGTTGGCCTCGCTGCGTTCATGATCGCTCAGCGGCTCCAGAGCCCGCCCGAGATCCATGAGGTAGCGGAAGCGATCTTCCCAGTCGTCGAGGAAGGCAAAATTCTCGGCAATGGTCTCGAAAGGCTCCATGGCTGGGCAACTAGACCGCCCGGCCAGCCGTGGCAAGCCATCAGGCAGAGCGGGCGCGCGAGAAAGCCTTGGAAAAAGAAGTTGCGGCCCGGTGGAGGTCCGGGCCGCAACCTGTTGCCGTTCTCCGGGGTCTGGACGGCCGGAGACGGAGAAGCTCAAGCCGGATTGGGCATCCGGTGTGCGATCTGCCGATCGGCTTCGCTCAAGGTGTCGGCGCCGGACGGGGGGTCCAGCCAGTCGGAGATCATCGCGACGCCCGTGCGGGCCTTTTCGCGCAGGATCGCCGCCACGGAGCGGCCGGTTTCACAGACATCAGGCTGGCGCGCACAGAACCCGCCGAGATCCTCGGCAGCCAGACGAGCTGCAGCCAGCGTTTCAAGTGCGGAAGGCCCATCGACACGCGTTCGGCTTTCCGCATCAAGCGGAACCAGAGCGACCACGAGCGTGAGCCATAAGGCACAGCGAACGAGAAACATTCCTTCGGTCCCTTGTTGTCACGACATGCCATGAAGAGCATGCCGTTCGTCCTCTCCCGACGCTGACCATAGCAAGGCCCTGTGAAAGCGCGGTTCGTCCGGGCGGGGGGATTTGAACGAAATGGGATTCAACTCGAAGCGTCTGTTCTAACCCTTCGCTAACCACACCGAACGATGAACGCCGGCGCAGAAAGCGCTTCCGGGCGCATTTTACGCTTCCTTCAAGGCTTGAGACCAACCGTCGATTCATAAGGTGCGCTCAGGAACCGGTCCTTCGGGACAGGCCATGAGACATCGAAGAGTGAAAACCGCGGGGGCGGAAGGCTGAACCATGCGTAATGCGTTGATGCGCCATGTAGCGGCAAAGGCCGGTTCGGACATCCTGGAGCGCAGCCGCCATGCGATCTTCATCGGATGGTCGCTGGTGCTGGCCGCGACCGGCACGGTGACGGCCCTTCTGGGTCCGGCGCTGGACGTGCCGGCGGCATCGCTGTTCGGCGGCCTGATGCTGGCCGCTTCGCTCGGTGGCATCGTGCTGTCGCGTTTTGCCCATGTGGGCACGGCGCAGACGATCCAGACGACGGCGATGGCCGCCGTCCTGTTCTTTGCCGGAGAACTTCCCGGAACCTCGCAGGCGCTGGTGGCCGTTCTTGCCTTCATGCTGGTGCTGGAAGCCTCGCTGATGGGCCGAAAGGAACTCAGCATCGCGGCCGGCGTTCTTGCCGCCGGCGTGGTCATGGCCAATGCCTTTCTGCCCGATACAGGGCTCGTTCTGCTTGATCAGACCAGCATGATCGACAGCTGGGTTCTGGTCGGCAGCGTGCTTTACGGCGCGGCACTGCTCGGCCGCCTTCAGGCGATCCAGACCCTTCAGGCCAATCTCGGCCAGACCGGCCGCCGCCGGGCGCGCTTCCTTGCCGCCGTGATGCAGGAAGGCATTCTGGAACTCGATTCCCAAGGCACGCTCATTTCCGCTGCCGGAACCGTCGGAGAGCTCTTTCAAAGGCCTTCGCATGTGCTTCTGGACGAGGGCATCCGCGATCTCGTGCATGTTGCCGACCGCCCGATCTTTCTGGCAACGCTCGCCGAAGCCCAGGCCTCACGCGAGGCTGTGACGATCGAGGTGCGCATGCGCGCCGGCGGCTGGGGCGGCGTTGCTCCGCACCATTTCTGGGCCGAGATGCGCATCCATCCGATCCCGCACAGCGGCAGCAGCATTCTCGGCGACGAGGGCGCCGACGTGGTGGTCCTGATCCACGATGTGACCGCGCGCCGCGACGCCGAGGAAGGCCGCAAGGCGAGCCTGGAACGCGCCGAAGAAGCAAGTGCGGCCAAGTCGCGTTTCCTGGCGACGATGAGCCACGAACTGCGCACCCCGCTCAACGCCATCATCGGCTTTGCCGACATTCTCGATCAGGGCGTTTTCGGCAAGCTGGATAACCCCCAGCAGCGCGAATATGTGACGCTGATCCGCGACAGCGGCATCCATCTTCTGCAGGTGGTCAACGACATTCTCGACCTGTCGAAGATCGAGGCGGGACATTTTTCCGTCGTTGCCGAACCGTTCAATCCGCTGCCGGTTCTGGCGCGCACGGTGGAAATGGTCCGCCCGCAGGTGACCGAAAAGAAGCAGGTGCTCAACCTGCATCTCGACGATGCGCTGGAAGAGGTCGTTGCCGACCAGCGGGCGATCAAGCAGATCGTGCTCAATCTCCTGTCGAACGCCAGCAAGTTCACCGAAGAAGGCGGGCGCGTGTCGCTGCGCGTGTGCCGCGATGGTGCGGACATGCTGATCAGCGTGTCCGACACCGGGATCGGCATTCCCAAGGACCATCTGAAGTCTATCGGCCAGCCCTTCTACCAGGTCGATTCAGCCTATGGGTGCCAGCATCAGGGCACCGGTCTCGGCCTGTCGGTCGTGCGCGGTCTGATCGAGCTGCATGACGGCCGCTTCGAGCTGACGAGCGTCGAAGGCGAAGGCACCACCGTGACCATCCGCATCCCGCTCGCCGGCCCGGCGCCGAAGGTCGAGGAAGAGCGCGGCAGCCTGCACAGCCTGCCGGCGCCGCGTCCGCAAGGCGCTGATACGAAGGGCACGGAGAAAAAGGCGCGCGTCGCATGAGATATGACGAGGTCTATGACGACGAGGATGGCCCGAGTGCCGTCACGCGTCTTCTGGACGGGTTGTTGCAGCGTCCGGCCTTTGCGCTGCTCGCTTTCCTGACGGCGGGCAGCCTCATCGCGACGGCAACCAACGCCCTCTATCTTCAGCCCGGCGCCCATCCGGCTCCGATGTTCTCGACACGCAGCCGCGCGGCTTCCGAGGAGACACCGGCAACCGGCAGCATCGACACCTTGCAGCGGACTGCGGCGCCCGTGCCGGCCCGCGCCGCAACCGTCGGCAGCGATCCGGCGCTGATCCGCGACATCCAGCGCCTTCTGGCCGAGCGCGAGCTTTATGCCGGTCCGGTCGATGGCGTTCCGGGCGCGCAGACCCGTTCGGCGATCGAGACCTTCCAGCGCAATCAGGGCCAGGCGGTCGACGGAGAGGCAACGCCGCGCCTTCTGGCGCTGCTGGCGCTTGCCCCGCCGCCCAGAACGCCCCCCGCGCCATCCGTGCCGGTGCGCGGCGAAACGGGACTGCCCGCCGGCTACGACAGCCGCGTTGCCCGCATTCAGGCCGCGCTGGATGAACTCGGCTTCGAGCCTGGCGCCATCGACGGCCTGATGGGCAATGCGACGCGGCTTGCCATCCAGCGCTTCGAGTTGTCGCTGGGCGTCGATCCGTCGGGAGAAACAAGTCCGCAGCTCATCGAGCGTCTTGAGCGCAGGCTCGGACGGCCTTTGTGACGCCGGTTCGGCAATCGACGACATGGCGCGGCTGACATCGGCCCTTTTCGTATCGGCACTGCTGCGCCGGGCCTCCGTTGAGGGAGCCTTTGCCGTGATTGCGCGCAAAGGGGCGGCCGAAGCCGGAGCGATCTTCGTCAGGGTCGATGGGCTCGACGGACGGCAATGGCTTTATGCCCCGGCTCCGCAAAGTTTTTTCGATGAAGAAGAGAGCGGCGAACGCCGCTTCGTGGCCGCACATCGCGGCTCGGGCGAGGATGCGCCCGCGATCAATGCGCGCCTGGAAAAGGAAATGCGGTTCGATTCCGATCTGTGGATCGTCGACATTGAGGACCGCCTCGGGCGGCCCTTCATCGAGGTGATCGAGGACGAGGGCTAGCCTCAGGCGGCGCTTTCGCGGCGTTCCGGCAAGGCCTCGCCGCTCTGGTGCAGAGCCGGGATCGCGTCCGGCTCGGCCATGCGCCGCTGGCTCGGACGAGCGAGGGCCTCATGGCTTTCGACCCGTTTCACGGCCTCGATCACAAACCGCGCGGCATGGCGCGGAACCTTGCGGTAAAGATCGACGAGCGCCAGCGTTTCGCGCGGACCGCGTGCAACCGCGATCAGCGAGCGGATCAAGAGCCGGGCAAGCAGCGATTCCGGCAGGTCGAGCGCGCGGGCAACGGTAACAAGGCCGATGCCGTCGCCATCATTGATCAGCGCATCCATGCGGTTGAGCGGCAGGTCGAGCGCTTCGGCGAGGCGAAGGCGAAGGGCCGCGCCGTCCTCGCGCTCCGTCAGGCGGGAAATCTCTTCGATGACGCTTTTATCGGCCGGCTGAAGCGCGCGGGCCGTATCGCCCGGCGATGTCGGCGCCATGCTGGAGGCCCGCTCCAGAACCTTGCGCCGTGCTTCGCCGGGAAGCGCGATGAAACCGCGCGCCAGGACGCGGATATCGGCGTCCGTGCGGTCGGTGATGCGTTCGGCATGACCATGCGCACCGTTCCTGAGAAGCCGGGCCTGATCGGCGGGGGCAAGTTCGGCGGCGGGATTGGCAAGCAGCGCGTCGATGACGGCGGCTTCCTCGCGTCCGGCAAGAACGCTGACAGTCGCCGCATCGAGGCGCGAGCGGCGGGCAATGGCAACCGCGACCCGTTCCGAGGCGCTTTCTGCAAGCTCGCACAGCTGATCGGCCTCCACCAGCGGGCTTTGCAGGGCAAGACAGGCCAGAACCTCGTCATCTGTGGAGCGCAGAAGCTGGCGCACGAGTGCCGGGTCGATGTCGTCACGCGGTCCGGCGGCCTGGGCAAAGCGCAACAGTTCCGCGCCGCTGGCCGTCGGCAGCATGGCGGCGGCAAGGGACTCAAGCCGCAGCAGTTCGCGCCGGTTTCCCCGCGGCGTCAGCGCAAGCAGCGTCGCAACGGCGGAAAGAAGGGCCTGTCCGCGAATGCTCTCGCGGCCGCTTTCTAGGGGCGTGAATGGATTGTCGCTCATGACCGGCAGCCGCAGTGAAGTTCAGGTGCTCCACTCTTCTCCGCCAACCGTTAGCAAAGGATTAACCTTGATGACCCCCTAATGAACCAGCCAAGGACAGCTTCCTTTGAAGGAGGCGAAAAGTCGCGGGGAGGCACTGATTGAACGGGGGTTCCCATGGGCACTGTGATTGCCATGGCTCCGCTTCGTTCCGGCCCGCGCAAACCGAAATTGCGCCGGTCCGAATGCGGAACCGTCCTCTTCTTTACCGGCGTGCGCCGTGAACGGTGGAGCCGTGCGGATGCGGAAAAGACAGACAAGGCCGGCAACGGCTCATCGCGCAGCGGACCGGACGTCGGCCTGTAACGTTGCAAGGCTTGTCCTTCTTGCCGCCGCCGGCCTGATGCTGGCCGGATGCCTTCGCCCGACGGGCGATTTCGGGCGCGCGCGCCCGAGCTTCATCAACGACCGCATCCTGCCCGTGGCCGGGCGGCAGGTCGTCGGCCTCAACCGCGAACCGCAATCCTCCTTTCCCTATACCGATGAGGAGGAGGAACTGCGCGATCTCTCCTGGTATCTCGTCGCTCCGGCGCATGGCCGCGACTGGATCGGCATGAGCGCGGCCGAATTGCAGCGCACCGAGATCACCGTGCGCGCGGATCTGCGTCTGGCGCCGGAACGTTATTCTGCTCTTCTCCTCTCCGACCGCTATCGTTCCAGCGAGGCGCGCTACCGCCGCATCATGGACGATGCCGCCAACGACATGGCCGCTATTGGTGGATTCTTCGCCCGTGCCGCGGACGTCGCCGCCGCCGACGAGGCGCGTCTTGCCGCGGCCATGGCCTTGCCGGACATCGGCGTTTCCGAACTCGACGATACCCATGGCCGCATCGCGGAGAACGAACGCCTCGTCGCCTGGGTGACGCGCGCGGTCTGGTTCCGCCTCTATGCCTATCGCTATGCGCTCGACCGGCTGATGATCGCAACGCCCTCCGCTTCCGCCGAAGCGGTGCGCGACCGGCTGGATGCGCTGGAAGCGGAAATTCGCGCCGCCACCGGCCGTCCGCCGATGGTGATCACCGCCGAAGAGCCGGTGGATCTGATGGAAATCGTCCGCAAGGCCTGAAAGCCGCCGATCCTAAAAAGGGATCAGCTTCCCGGTCTTGGCTGCGGGGTTGGCGGGGTGCGTTCTTCCTCGTCCTCGCCCGGCGTGTCCGGCACCGGGGCGGCATCGAAGACGGCCGGCCCGCAGCGCAGCGCCCCGACATCAATGAGCGCGGTGGAAGCAAGGTCGCTTTCGCGGCGCACGGCGCGCACCACCGCGAGCATCATGGCGCCGGTGGAATTGACCACGAAGGTTTCCGCAGGCAGTACCGCGCCGTCACGGGCGAGCGTGCGGGTGGCCTCGTCGGTCAGGATGACGAGCTGCACGCGGCCACGGGTCGCGGCACGATCATTGAGCGAGGCAACCACCAGCCCGTCCGCACCATACAGCGTAACCGACCAGACATCGCTCAGGCTCGCAACGTCGATCAGGAAGGGATCGGGGCCGGGTTCGACGACACAGGCTGCCATTTCGGCGAAGGGATCCGTGAACGCGAGGCGTCCGGTTTCATCGATGCGCTGAAAACCCTGCACATCGATGGCATCGGCCAGCCGCTCGAACGGCGTATGCCCGGAGATCTTGGCCAGCAAAGGCAGGCTCGCCACATGCACGAGGCCGCCGCCGATGAGGCCGATCACGATGGCAAAGACAAGCGCCCGCATCAGCAGCTCCCCGCAACGCGCCGGATTTCCGGTAGCGCGGGCGGCTGCGACATGTGCAGCGTGGCGGCAAGGCCGGTGTCGTAAACACGCGCGACGAAGACGAAACGTCCCGCGCCGGACAGGGCGAGCCAGTTTCCGGCGCGTGGCTCCGGAGCGGCGTCGATGAGAAAGGCGCCGCTGCGGCCATAGACGAGCCCCGATCCGGACAGCGCCGATGGCCGGCCGAACGCCGACAGCAGCGCTCCGTCCGGACGATAGGCGGCCAGTGTGAAGGCGCGCGAGACGGGCATGCGCCCTTCCAGCCGGTAGGCGCAGGCCGCATCGAGAAGCCGTCCGGCGCTGTCGGTCTCCGCGATGAGGAGCAGGCCCTCCGCCGGCCCCATCGGCAGGGTGCCGCGCCGCGCCAGCGCCACCTCGACATAAGGATTGCCGTCCTCGGCCGAAACGGCGAGCGGTGCCTGCCAGGGTCCGGATTCAAACCCGCCGAAGGCGCCGATCCCGCCGGTGGCGTGGATGGCCGACCCCAGGCCGGTCGCAAGGGCAACGCCAAGCGTCATCAGGGCGGTGAGGAACGTTGTCAGGCGCGGCAGCGTCATGAGGCCCTCAGCGCCGGACCGACGGTGTGGCAAGATGGTGCCGGTTGGAGAGCACGCCGGCCTGCCGCTCGGGCTGTGCCAGCGCCGCACCTGCATCGGGCGAGGGGCGTGACAACCGCTCGGCAATGCCTCTCAGCACCTCGGCGGTCGCCGGGGACAGGGATGTTGGCGCAGAAGGCCCGGCAGCCGCGCCGCCATCGGCCACCAGCGTCGGGCGATCCTCGATGGCTTCCTGCACACCCGGCATCAGCGGTGGCGCGATCCCCTGATGGGCAACGCGCATGATCTCGCCCCAGGTCATCGCCGGCAGGCGCCCGCCAGTGAGGCGCGCCGTCGAGGTGAAATCGTCGTTGCCATACCAGACGGCGGCGACATAGGCACCGGTGAAGCCGATGAACCAGGCATCGCGATAGGCCTGCGTCGTTCCGGTCTTGCCGCCGGCGATGATGCCGTCGAGCTGCGCGCGGCGCGCGGTGCCGTTGGCCACGACATTGGTCAGCATCTCGTTCATGCCGGTGATGACCTCGGCCGGGATGATGCGCGGTGCGGCCGCCTCGGCCCGTGCGCGCTCATAAAGCACGCGGCCGGAAAGCGAGCGGATCTCGGTGATGCCATAGGCCGT
>JAGRKQ010000198.1 GCA_020442235.1 Hyphomicrobiaceae bacterium
TTGAGAACCTTGATGGAATCGGCGCCATATTCGGCGGCGGCGGCGGCTTCGGAATCGCTCATCTCGGCCCTTCTCGGAACGGGCGGGAAGGCCCCGCCGAATCGCTTTGCCGTTTATAGCATCGCGGCCGCAGCAATGCCCGGCGATTGCGGTCTTTTTCCAAGCTGATTCATGGGTTTGAGCGCGCCGGAAAAGCTCTTCAGGAGCGCGCGGCGATGGCAGCGGCCGCACCGGTCATGATGCCGGCGCAGCTGCGGTTGAGAAGGCGCACCGCGCGCGGGGTGCGAAAGATCCGGCGCGCCCGCGACGCCGCCAGCGCATAGGTGCCGAGAATGATCTGAAGAACCACGACGATCACCGCCGAGAGTTCGATGATCCCTGCGGGCGTGAGCGCGGCAAGGTCGACAACGCTCGGCAGGATGGCGAGGTAGAACACCATCGTCTTGGGATTGCCGAGTGTGAGTGAAAGCCCGGCGAGCGTCATCGGCAGGAAATCGCTTCTTTCGGGAAGCTTGTGGGCGCTTTCGATCCGGTCCACCGGCGCCCGCCACATCTTCACCGCCAGCCAGACGAGATAGGCAACGCCCAGCCATTTGATGACCTCGAAGACCGGCTGAAAGGTTGCCGCCAGCACCGCCATGCCGGAAACGGCAGCGGCAAACCACAAAAGATCGCCGAGCGTGACGCCAATGATGAAGCCGAAAGCACCGTTGAGGCCCTTTGAGAGCACGCGGGCGACGAGGCTCGTGACCGCCGGCCCGGGGCTTGCGGCAGCGGCGGCAAAGATGCCGGCAAAGAGAAAAAGGGCGGCAAGGCTCATGATCGGCATTCCATCAGAATGCCGTGAGACTAGCGGCCTTCGGCCAGCCCCGACAGGGGCTCTCCTGCATGCGTGTCAGGCGCTGGCGGCAGGCCTTGTCCGGGTGCTGGCGGCAAGGGCGGACGCCGCCGTGAGCACGCATTCGCCGGATGCCTTATCTCCGTCTTCCTGTCCGCGCAGGCGCTCCGCCCGCTTCAGGGGCTTTGCGGCGGAGGCCTTCAGCGCCTGATCGATGTCGGCGATGAGATCGCCGGCGTCCTCGATGCCGAGCGACAGGCGGATCGTCGCCGCGCCGACCCCGATCTTCCGGCGCACCTCCTCCGGCACGCCGGAATGGGTGGTGGAGGCGGGATGGCAGGCGAGCGATTCCGTGCCGCCCAGGCTGACGGCGAGCTTGATCACTCCGAGCGCGTTGAGAAAGCGGAAGGCGGCCGCCTCGCCGCCCTCGATGTCGAAGGAGAAGGTCGAGCCGGCACCGGTCGACTGGCGCTCGTGAAGGCGCCGGGCGGGATGGTTCTCCGCCATCAGCGGCACATAGTGCACGCGCGCCACTTCCGGCTGGCAGGCCAGATGCGCGGCAACGAGTTCAGCATTGCGGCTGGCGCAGTCCATGCGCAGCTTCAGGGTTTCCATGGAGCGGCCGAGCATCCAGGCCGAGTGGGCGTCGAGCTGGGTGCCAATGGCGCCGCGCAGGAGCTTGATCGGCCGCACCAGATCGCGCGCGCCGGCGACCGCACCGGCAATCAGATCGGAATGGCCGCCGACATATTTGGTCAGCGAATAGAGCGACAGATCCGCCCCGTGCTCCAGCGGATGCTGGAAGACCGGGCCGAGCAGGGTGTTGTCGACGAAGATCAGCGGGCGCTGGCCCGTGCGCTGGCCGTGGGCATCGGCCAGCCGGCGCACCATGGCGATGTCGGTCAGGGTGTTGAGCGGGTTGGAGGGCGTTTCGATCAGGATCACCGGAACCCGCCCGCGCGCCTCGGCACGGGAAAGTGCCGCGCCGACGGAACGCTCCGAAAGCCCTTCTGAAAAGCCCTCCGACAGGATGCCGAAGGGCTGAAGGGTCTTGCGCAGCAGGGTCTCGGTTCCGCCATAAAGGGGCATGGAATGCACCACGACATCGCCCGGCCGGACATGGGCGAGGAGCGCGGTGGTGATCGCCGACATGCCGGAGGAAAAGATCGCGGCGGCCTCGGCGCGCTCATAGACGGCCAGACGGTCCTCCACGATCTCCGAATTGGGGTGGTTGAAGCGCGAATAGACGAGGCCCGCCGCACCGCCGGGCGGGGGCTCGCGTCGGCCGGCCGTATAATCGAAGAAGTCGCGGCCTTCCTCGGCGGAGCCGAAGACAAAGGTGGAGGTGAGGAACACCGGCGGCTTGACCGATCCTTCCGACAGGGCCGGATCGTAGCCATGGCTCATCATCTGGGTTTCCGGCGACAGCGGCCGGCGGGCGATGTGGGTGCGGTTCGGACGCGGCGCAGGCATTGTGACCTCTTGCCAAAAAGAGAATTATTTTCTTTTGAAACGCCGATTATGCCCATCGTCAAGAATTTTCTTTTATAAAAATCGCTTAATAAAGGAACAGAAAATCTCGCCCGCAAGCACCCGCAGTTGGCAGGGCCGGGCAAATGCCGCCCCCCCGCGCAGGCTTTGTCGCCGGGGGCGGCAAGGAGAGAAAATCCATGCTCTTTTGAAACGGGGGAAGCGAAGCGCCCTGGAGATCTCAGGCGCCGCTCGCCTCAGGCCCCAGAACCTCGGCTGCCCCGTTGGCAACACGCACACAAACCGCGCGCGGGCCCAAAGCCTCGAACAACGCCGGTTCGGTTCCGGTCATGAAGGCCTGACCGCCCAGCGCGTCGAGTT
>JAGRKQ010000199.1 GCA_020442235.1 Hyphomicrobiaceae bacterium
ACCATGAAGGAGGTCGGAATGGCAAAGCCGACGAGCAGCGAGGAGCGGAAACCGAGCGCGCCCAGCACCACCACCATGACCAGCAGGATTGCCGTCATGATCGAGGACTGGAGCGAGCCGAGCACCTCGTTGATGAAGCTCGACTGGTCGAGCATGAAGTCGACGCGCACCGTATCCGGCCAGTCGCGCGTTGCCTGTTCGACCACGGCGCGCACGGCGGCGTTGTTCTCGATGATGTTGGTGCCGAGCCGCTTGGTCACCGAGATGGCAATCGCCGGACGGCCGTTGACGCGGGTATAGGTCACCGCGTCCTTGAAGGTGCGGTGGATTTCGGCGACGTCTCCGAGCGTGACGACGCCATCGTCGGATTCGCGGATCGGCAGCGCATAGACATCGCGCGCCGTTTCGATGAGACCGGGAACCTTGAGATTGAACCGGCCGGTGCCGGTATCGAGCGCGCCGGCGGGAACCAGCTGGTTGTTGTTGACGAGCGCGGTCAGAAGCTCCTGCTGCGTGATGCCGTAGGATTCCAGCGCCGCATTGTCGATGATGACTTCCAGAAGCTCCTCGCGGTGGCCGGAAAGATCGGCCTCCAGCACGGTCGAAACCGTCTCGATCTCGTCCTGAAGCTGCTTGGCCAGCTCGAACAGCGTGCGCTCCGGCACATCGCCGGACAAGGCGACGACGATCGTCGGCACGAGCGAGAAATTGGTCTCGAAGATCTGGGCTTCGTCCGCCTCGGTCGGCATTTCCGCCTGCGCCCGGTCGACGCGATCGCGCACATCGGCAAGCG
Source organism: Hyphomicrobiaceae bacterium (assembly GCA_020442235.1). GTDB lineage: Bacteria > Pseudomonadota > Alphaproteobacteria > Rhizobiales > MH13 > JAGRKQ01. The sequence goes on from JAGRKQ010000199.1 coordinate 794, forward strand.
CGTCTTCCTTGTCGAAGTCGATGTTGAACTCGAGCACGATGCCGGCATGGCCTTCCGAGGCGATGGCGGTGATTTCCTTCAGCCCGTCGAGGCCGCGCAGCTGGGCTTCCAGCGGGCGCACGAGCAGCCGCTCGGCATCCTCCGGCGACACGCCCGGCTGGGTCACCGAGACGTAGAACACCGGCACGTCGATGTCCGGATTGGCTTCCTTCGGAATCGTCAGATAGCTGAGGATGCCCGCCGCAACGAGCACCACCATCATCGTCATGACGGTCTTGGGCCGCCGCAGGATGGCTTCGAGGGCGTTGATCATGATGCAGCCGGTTCCTGGGTCAGCGTTTCGACGCGGATGGGGGTAAGCTTCTGGCCTTCGATGACGAAATGTTCGCCGACAACGATGATCTCGACGCTTTGCGGCAGGCCGGTCACCCAGAAGCCCTCGCCATCATCGCCGGTGATCGTGACAGGCAGAAAAACCGCCCGCTCATCGTCGCCGACGGCGCGCACGCCCACCGTTCCATCGTCGGCAAGAACCAGCGCCGAGGCCGGAATGCGATGGCCGGGAACCGGGGCCAGCGCAATGGCGGCGCTTGCGGTCACGCCGGCGCGCAACCGGTAGCCGGGATTGGGGATGGCGATTTCGACCCGGAAGGTGCGCGTTGCCATGTCGGCAGCGGCGGCGATGAAACGGATGGTGCCGGTGTGCTCGCCGCCATCGACGAGGGTGACCTCCGCGTCCATTCCGATGCTGAGGCCGGCGATCTGGCGCTCGGAGACCTGACCGGTCACCAGAAGCGGGTCGAGATCGATCAGCGTCACGCAAGGGTCGCCCGCCGACAGGAAGCTGCCGACTTCAGCCAGCGGCGCTTCGACGACGCCGGCGACCGGCGCGTGGATTTCCACCCGCTCAAGCTCCAGCCGGGCCTGTTCCAGAAGCGCGGCGGCGGCATCGCGGGCGGCCTGGAGCGCGCGAATGCGGGTTTCGGCGGCAAAGCCGCGTTCGCCAAGACGTTCGGCAGCGGAAAAGTCGAGTTCGGCCTGGGCAAGGGATGCTTCGGCCTGGGCGAGATTGGCCCGCCGGGCGCCGGTTTCCAGAACGCAGAGCAGATCGCCTTCGCTGACCCGGTCGCCTTCGTCGACGCGCCGTTCGATGAGCTGGTCGCGGGTTTCGGCGGCCACGCGCACCCGCCGTTCCGGTTCCGTGCGCCCGCGCACGGCCAGAAGCTGCGTGCGCTCTTCGGCCTCAAACAGCCTTACGCGCACCGGCACCGGCGTATCGAGGCCGGAAATGGCGTTGTCGGTCGCGCGGGTGTCTCCGCCCGAGCCGGAAATGACGACCGTGCCGGACAACATCCAGGCTCCGACCGCGATCACGAGGGCAACCGCCAGGATATGGGCCATCTTGAAGGAAGGCATCGTTTCGGCTCCGGACGTTTATTCGGCGGCGATGGAATCGCGACCGGCCGCATCGGGCCCGGTCTCGATCAGCGCATCGGCGTGGGTTTGAAGATGGGAAAGGGAGTTTCCAAGGCAGCACAGGCCATAGTCGATGATCCAGTGCGTGCCCGCATGGTCGCCTTCGGCCTTCAGCCGTTTCAGCCGCTCGATTTCTTCGGCAAGCTGCTTCTGGCGGATGTCGATGGCGCGCGCCATGGTGTCGCGGTCGATGTGATCGCGGCACATGCCGATCAGAAGGAAGGCGGAACGGAAAATATCCGGCGCCGGCGGCTCCTTCAGCGCCTCGATGAGGGCGGCGCGGCCTTTCCCGGTGATGGAATAGACCTTGCGGGCGGGTTTTCCCGGCGAGATCTCCTCGCGGAACACCACAAGCCCGTCCTCTTCCAGCCGGGCAAGCGCCGGATAGATCGAGCCATAGCTGGCATCGACGAAATAACTGTAGCGGCCTTCGGTCGCTTCCTTGCGGATTTCGTAGCCGGTCATCTCGGTCTGGGCGAGCATGGCAAGGCAAAGTGTGCGCACGTTCATGAGGGGTCTCGCCGCAGCATCGGGAAGGCGGATCATATCGATCCGATATATGCTTGATCGCCATATAGCGGATGGAAGCACTGCGTCAAGTTGTCATTGGACTTTCGGGCAGGATGTGAGACCCTTTCGGTCAGTTTATGTCCTGCCAATGATCCGCTGCTGCCCGGGGAGGGCCTGGCCATGAGGCTGCCACGTCTCGTTCGATTCCTGCTGTTTCACGCCGCCTGCGGCGCTGCGGCCGCGGCCGTGGTGACGGCGGGCATCATCTGGACCGACACCGCCGGGATGGGCACCATCATCGAGCGGTCGGACAACGCCTTCACGGCGATTTTCATGATGTTCGCCGGTTTGACGATCACCCTGTCGTCCTTCGCCATGGGGATTGCCGTGATGTCGCTGGCCGAAGGACCGCAGAACACCACGCCCGAAGGCGGCGACATGCTGCCCGAACCGATCCGCATCCGCGCGGAGCGTCGGCGCGACCGGCGCTGAAGCGTAAAGGGCTGAAAGAGGTCAGCCTTCCACGGGCTTGCGGCCGACAGGAACGTAACGCAGGCCCGTTCCGGCCATGTCGTCGTCCTTGTAGATGGCGCGCAGGTCCATCAGCGTGCGCCCCTTCATGCGCGCTGTCACCTCGGCGAAATCGAGCACGCGATACTCGTTCCACTCGGTCAGGATGACGAGAATGTCGGCGCCGTCCGCGGCCTCATAGGCGCTTTCGCACCAAGTGATGCCGGGCAGAAGCGGGCTGGCGGTCTCGCGCGCTTCGGGGTCGTGCGCACGCACGCTGACGCCCTTCGCCTGAAGCATCGGGATGATCTCCAGGCTCGGCGCATCGCGCACATCGTCGGTGTTCGGCTTGAAGGCGATGCCGAGAATGCCGACCGTTGCGCCCTTCGCCCCATCGCCAAGTTCGGCGAGAATGCGTTCGGCCATGGCGCGCTTGCGGTTGTCGTTGACCGCAATCACCTGCTCGATCAGCGTCTGCGGGGCTTCGTGGCGCCGTCCGGTCGAGGCGAAGGCCTTGGTGTCCTTGGGAAAGCACGAGCCGCCATAGCCCGGCCCGGCATGCAGGAACTTGCCGCCGATGCGGTGGTCGAGGCCGATGCCGCGCGCGACCTCCTGCACATTGCCGCCGACCTTTTCGCAAAGGTCCGAGACCTCGTTGATGAAGGTGATCTTCATGGCCAGGAAGGCGTTGGCGGCGTATTTGATCAGTTCGGCATTTTCCAGCGTCGTCATCACCATCGGCGTTTCGCGCAGGTAAAGCGGGCGATAGAGCCGGCGCAGCATCTGCTCGGCGCGTTCGTCGTCGACGCCGCAGATGACGCGGTTGGGCCGCATGAAATCCTCGATCGCCGCGCCCTCGCGCAGGAATTCCGGATTGGAGGCAATCGAGAAGTCGAGATCGGGCCGCGCCGCGCGGATGATGTCGCGCACCCGCCGGCAGGTGCCGACGACCACCGTCGACTTGATGACGACGACCGTGCCGGGCCGGATCGCTGCCGCGATCTGGCGTGCGGCGGCCTCCACATAGGTGAGGTCGGCCTCGCCGTCGCCGCGCCGCGAGGGCGTGCCGACCGCGACGAAGACGACATCGGCCTCGCCCGCGGCCGTGGCCAGATCGGTGGTGAAGGCAAGCCGGCCACCGGCGGTGTTGCGCTGCATGAGCGCATCGAGGCCCGGCTCGAAGATCGGCACCTCGCCGGCGTTCAGCCGCTCGATCTTCTTCTCGTCGACATCCACACAGGTGACGTCGAAGCCGAATTCGGAGAAACAGACCCCCGAAACAAGCCCGACATAGCCCGTTCCGATCATCACGATCCGCATCTTGCCCTCCGCGTCCAGTCCTTGCCCGGCTATCGGTTGCCCGGCGCGGCGTCTGTGGCACCCATTTATGACAGGGTCAAGAAAGCGCAAATGGGGATGGGGAAGGTCAGGCCGGGTTGTGCGCCGCGGCTTGCAGCTTTTATCGCAGCGGGCTTCGTCCTAGGATGCCGCGTGAAGGGAATCCTTGGGCAGCGTGTTTGGGAATGGAGGCCATCCTTGCGGTTTGAATGGATGCGCCCGGCAGGGCTGGCCCTGACGCTGTTGTGCTGTGCGCTGGTGCCGGCTCATGCGGTCGACAATGAGACGGCACGGCTTGATACCGCCTATGGGCTGGAGGACAGCGAGCGCTTCGAGGAGGCCGTGGCCGCTTTCGAGGAACTGGCGGCGGAAGGCTCCGCCGAAGCGCATCATCATCTCGGCTTCATCTTTTCCGATGGTCTGGGCGTTGCGCGCGATCTGGAAAAGGCGCGCCTGCACTTCCGGGCGGCGGCCGATCTCGGCGTCGACGAATCGCTTGTCGCGCTCATCTACATTCTCGACGACGCGACCGACATCGCCGTGCCGCCCGATCCGGCTGCGGCGGCGCTGACCGTTCTGGAACTGTCGCGGCGCAATCTGCCGATGGCCGCCGACACGCTCTCTTTCTGGAGCGATGCCCTGAAGCGTTCGGTCCAGAGGGCGCTGGGCGAGACCGGTCTTTATTCCGGCGGCGTCGACGGGCTGATCGGCGCGGGAACGCTGCGGGCGCTGGAACGTTACGCCAATCTGCGCACCCAGCCTCCTGTGCTTGCAAACGAGCCGGCGGCGGGGCAGTTCGTCTTCGTTGCGCCGGGGCGTATCCAGGCTGTCGATCTTGCCAGCGACGTGGATGCGGCGGCCCTGCGCCGGGCCGCGCCGACACTGGTGATCGCCCGCGCCGATCATGGCCCCGTGGTGATCCGCCGTTCCGAGGATGGTGTGCGGCTGGTGGTCCTGTCCGGGCGCCGCCATGATCGCCTGAGGCTCTTTGCCGATGGCCCCGATCCGGTGCGGCTCTTTCCCGATTCCAGCTTCGGGGCTCTGGCGGAGCGGGTTTTTCTGACTGATTGCTATGCCGCGCCGGCGGCGGTGCTGGAAACGGCGGCGGTCACCGCCCTGGCGCAGGGCGATGGCGACGAGGCCGGTCGCTACGACCTCTGTCCCTTGCCCGGCGGGGATCTGGCCATGCTGTTTGCCTCGCCCGTGGACAGCGGCACGGACGGGCGCCCGGACGGTGATGCGCTGTTTCTGGGGCTCGTCATCGACCCGCCGCAGGCAGACCCTCTGGACCGGCCCTGAAACTTGCACTTCGGGTGCTTGTAATTCTGCGCGCAGGGTGTTACCCGAACCGCCACCCGAGGGACGGGCGCAGCCATTGCGCCGAAACGTCCTGCGGGCACCGTGCCCGGCGCTTTGCGCCGTCAAGGGCAGACGGGCCTGCTGGGGGATAGTTTAATGGTAGAACAGCGGACTCTGACTCCGTTAGTCTTGGTTCGAATCCAGGTCCCCCAGCCATGCCCGCCGGGCGGTGTGTGGCGCTTTTAGCGCTTCCGCACGGGTCTTTGTTGCCGCTGCCGGATAAGCGTGATTGCCTGTCCCTGTGGATCGGCGGGCGCGGATGGACTGGGCACAGATTCTTAAATTCTGGGGCAAGAGCGGGCCATGGCCGGATGGAACGCCCGGCGCCAGACCGCTTCTCGATCATCTTCTGGATGTTGCCGCCGTGGCCGAGATGCTCGGTGAAACGCGGCCGGCCTTTGTTGACCGCCTGGCCGGGCGCCTCGACACCCCTCCTGAAACGCTGATGGCCCTGATCGCCTTGCTGGCCGGTCTGCACGATCTCGGCAAGCTTGCCGTCCCGTTTCAGGCAAAGCGCCCCGAGCTTTGGCCTGAAGCGGTGCTCGGCGTTCTGCCGAAAGACCTTCCGGCGGATCAGGGGCATTGGCGTTACACTGCCCTTATCCTGCAGCACCCGCCCGTTGCCGGTCGCCTGGTTGAGCTTTTGCCGGGTCTTGGGGAAAATTTTGTCCAGCTTCTCGCCGTCGTTGCCGGCCATCACGGCGTTGCACCGGAAAGACAGTGGATCGCTCCAGGAGAATTGCCCCTGACCAATCCGGATCGCCACGTGCCGGAACCCTGCCTGGAAGCGGGGCGGCGGATGGTCGAGATTCTGATCAAGGCAACGCGGGCCCGACCCTTGCCGGGGCTTGATGCACATGCTCTCGATGCCTTGTCCTTCCTCTTCAACGGCTGGATCACGACAGCGGACTGGATCGGCTCGGACAGCGCCTTCTTCGCTCCGGCCGAGCCGCCAACCGATCCGGCCGAGCCGGGGCCGGCCTATCAGCGCGCAAAGCTTGCCGCGCGCCGGGCCCTTCAGCAAAACGGGCTGGTGCCGCTTCCTGCCAATGCCGCGCTCGACTGGACGCATCTCGGCCTGCCCGAGGGGGCCGTGGCGCGACCCATGCAACAGGCGGCGGCCGCAATCGATTTGCCGCCCGGACCCTGCCTTGCCGTCATCGAAGACCGCACGGGCGGCGGCAAGACCGAAGCCGCCCTGCGGCTTGCCGCGCGCATGATGCAGGCGGGAAAGGGGGAGGGACTTTATTTCGCCCTGCCGACCATGGCGACCGCCAACGCCATGCACGGCCGGATCGCACAGGCACTGCCGGCGCTGTTCGCGGGCGGCGAGCCCTCGCTGGTTCTGGCGCATGGGCGGGCATCGCTGGCGCGCCGCCTGACCGCGCTTGGCGCATCGCATGGGAAAGGCGGTGGAGAGAGCGTCGCCGCTGACTGCAATGCCTGGATCGCAGACAACCGCCGCAAGGCCTTCTTTGCCGATGTCGGGGCGGGAACGGTCGATCAGGCCTTCCTCGCGGTTCTGCGCAAGAAACATCTGGGCCTGCGCCAGTTCGCGCTCTCAGGGCGCATCCTGATCGTCGACGAGGCCCACAGTTTCGATTCCTACATGGACGAAGAACTGAAGACGCTCATCGGCATGCATGCCAGAAATGGCGGCTCGGCCATCATCCTCTCGGCAACGCTGACGGGAAAGATCCGCAGCGATCTGGTGGCAGCGTTTCACGAGGGGCTTGCGCGTCCCGTGCGGGAAGCCGAGATCGCGCATCTCAGCAAGGAGGAAAAGAAAAAGGCCCGGAGCGCACAAAGCAAGCCGCCCTTGCCCATCATGGAAGCCTATCCGATGCTGACGCTGGCATCAGGCCGGGCGCTGGAAGAAAGGCCCGTCGCCCTGCACCCGGACGGGCGCCCGGACATTGCGGTTCAGCGGATTTCCAGCCGCGCCGCAGCCTGCGTTCTGGCGCTGGAGCGGGCGGCAGACGGGGCGGCGGTTGCCATCATCGCCAATGCCGTCGACGAGGCGATCGCGATGTATGGGGCACTCGCGGCCCAATGCGGCGAGCGTGTCGATCTGTTCCACGCCCGCTTTGCCATGGGCGACCGCATGGACATCGAGACGCGGGCCCTTTCGCGTTTCGGCAAGAAGGCTGAAGCAGAATCCCGCAAGGGGCGCATCCTCGTCGGCACGCAGGTCCTCGAGCAAAGCCTCGATCTTGATTTTGATGTCATGATCAGCGATCTCGCGCCGGCCGATAATCTTATCCAGAGGGCAGGGCGCCTGTGGCGGCATATGGACGACAGGCCGGCGGCACAACGCCCCGTCGCCGCGCCGGTGCTAACGATCCTGTCGCCGGACCTCGAAGAGGCAACGCATGCGGGTTGGCTGGAGGAAAGCCTGGGTGCTGCGGCCTTTGTCTACAAGCATCCCGGCGTGATGTGGCGCAGCGCAAAAGGTCTTTTTTCTGGCCCGCACCTGCCCCGACCGGATACGCCCGATTTTCGGGCGCTGCTGGAGGAGGTTTACCGCGAAGGCGAAGACGATCTGCCGGCCTGTCTGACGGAAAAGGCAATCGAAGCCAAAGGCGATTCCTATGCCCATAAGGCGCTGGCCAAAAACAATCTCATTCATCCGGGCGCAGGCTATTGCGGTCTGGGCGAGAGCCTTTCCGCCGACGAGACCATCGGCACGCGCCTGGGTGAAGAAACGGTGACCATCCGTCTTGCCCGCCGCGAGGCCGGAAAGCTGGTGCCCTGGGCGCGCCATGCCAGAGCCGGCGAGCGGCTTTTGTGGGAGTTATCCGAAGTGTCGGTGCGCAAAGGGTGGCTGGAACATCATTGCGGCAAGGAGCCTGTGGCCGAAACGCCCGAGACGGCGGCCCTGCGGGCGCAATGGCCCGAATTCGAGCAGGCCATCCGCATTGCCGAAGTCGGAGGAGACGATGCCCTGCGCTTCGGGGAAACAGCCAGCCCGTTGACATACAATCGGGAAAGCGGTCTCTACTGGTTCAACCTGCACATGCGGGGATGAATCGCTCATGAATAATACCATGACATTTCAGGATGCTGTGAAAACCTGGCGTTTGCATTGGAGTGGTGAGTTCCAGAAACGGATTGCGGCGCTGTTTGACGTCAATCCCGGCCGGGTGAACGAAGTTCTGAAGGGGCGGCGTCGCCCCGGCAGCGAAGCGATCGCCCGTGATTCATTGAAATGAATTTTTCAAGGCCCCGCGCAAGCGGGGCCTTTTTGTCTCGGTCACTCATGTCAAGGCATCTGCGTGTCTTGAGCTCCAGCCCCGGAGGCGTGCGGCATGACGTTCAATCTTTTGACCGGCCCCTTTTTCCCCGTCCGGACCCGGTCCGGGGCGCGGCGCTGGGTGTCTTTTGCGGATCTGGCGAAGAGGGAGGGCGATGAAGCCCCGGTCGCCTTTGCCTGGCCGCGTTCCGACTTCAATGCGGCCTGTTTCGAGCTGGCAATCGGCGTCGCGGCGCTGGCGCTGGATCTGGCGCGGCCCGAAGACTGGCACGATGAATGGTGTGAGCCGGACGGGCCGGAAGCGCTCGCGGATAAGATCGCCCCCTTTGTCCATGCCTTCGCGTTTCTCGGCGAGGGGCCCTGTTTTTTGCAGGATTTGGCCCCCCTGCCGGGCGATCCCAATCCGGTCGAGGCGCTGTTGATCGACACGCCCGGCGCCAACGGCCAGAAAAAGAACGCTGATCTTCTGACCCATGGCGGGCGCTATCCGCAGCTTGGCCTGCCGGCTGCGGCGATGGCGCTTTATACGCTGCAGCAGTTTGCGCCCTCTGGCGGGGCCGGAAACCGCACCTCCATGCGCGGCGGCGGGCCGATGACCTGCCTCGTCCTGCCCGGTGCGCATCAGGACGGAACGCCGGCCTGTCTTTGGGACATCGTCCTCGCCAATCTGCCTCTGGTGACGGATGGGGTGCCACGGCAAAAGCTGGAGCGTGTCTTTCCTTGGCTGGCGCCGACCCTGACCTCGGGCAAGGATACGGGCGGACAGGTGATCCACGAAAACGACCCGCGCGTTCATCCGCTTCAGGCCTTTTTCGGCATGCCGCGCCGTCTGCGGCTGGTGGCCGGCGAGACTGAGGGAACTTGCGCCATGACCGGCGAAACGGGGCCGGTCGTCACCGGCTTCGTGCAGGTGCCCTACGGCGTCAATTACGGCCTTTGGAGCCATCCGCTGACGCCTTATCGCCGGCTCAAGCCGGAAGGCGAACCTTATCCGGCCAAACCCAAATCTGCGCATATGGGATATCGCGACTGGGTTTCGGTGACCTATGGCGATCCCGTTAGCAAGACGGCCGATCCGGCGCAGAATGTGCAGCATCTGCTGAAGCGCTCGGCAGAGTTGAGGCAGAAGCCGTGCACGCGGGCGGACCCGCGCCTGCGCATTGCCGGATGGGCGATGAGCAACATGGAAGCGATTGCCTTCCTCGATTCCGAGCAGCCTTTGTATCTGGCCGAGGATGAAGGGGCGGCGAAGGCTCTGGCCGGCTTTGCCCTTCAAATGGCCGGAGCAGCGGATTTTGCCGCCGGCCTTTTGCGCAATGCGCTGCGCCGGGCGCTGTTTTCCGAGAACGCCAGCGTCGATACGGCAAAGGGGCTCTTTCATGCCGCCCGGGCCAGCTTTTACGCCGAGACGGAAAGTGCCTTCCATCAGCATCTCGGTCATCTGAATGAAGATGGGGGGCATCGGGGTGAGGCCCTCCGGCGCTGGCTGCACAAGATGCACGATGTGGCCGAGCGGCTTTTCGACGACGCCACCGCCGATGTCGAGGCCAATGGCGATGCCATGCGCCGCATCGCGGATGCCGCCAGTCTGATGCGGGCGGCTTTCTTCGGCTACGGCAAGGACGGCAAGGCGCTGTTCACGCTGCTCGATATCGCGGCACCCGCCACCGCAAAGACCGCGAAAACCGGAGCAGGCAAGGCCAAGGGGAGGTCGTTATGAGCGAAACGGACTGGAAAGCGATTGTCGAAACGATCACCGGCTGGTGGACGGGGCTCAATGAGGCCACCGAGAAGGGATCGGGCCGCCACCGCGCTGCCCGTGCCCGGCTGAGGCGCGCCGCGACGTTGAACGACATCGTCATGGTGCCGGAAGCCCTGTCGCTTGTCCACGAATGCGGCCCGGACGGACTGCCGGATAAATTGGTCAACCATATCCTGCTGCTGGCATCCGTTCTGGCCCATGTGCCCGTCGTTGCACAGCAGGTTGGCACCTTTGCGCAATGCGCCGGCCGCGACGACAACGGCAATCTCCTCGGCCGCGATGAAACCGGCGGGCAGTTGATCTCGCATTTGCGCTTCAAGGCGCTGGTCGAAACGCTGCACGCGCTTCACGAGGCTGGTTCTGGCGATGACGATGCCTTCGACACCGCCCTTGCGGCCCTGCGCCGGGCGGTGAAGCACGCCGGGTCGGCCGGATATGATCGCAGCCGGTTCATCAACGACATCCTGCACTTCTCGCCGGCGACCAAGCGCCGCTGGCATTTCGACTACTGGCAGACCTTCAAAGCGCCGCCCGCGACCGCCGCCGATGGCAAAGCCGGCGACACCCCTCAGGGCAACAGGGACGCCGCCACCGCCGTCTGACCCCGCACTTTCGATCCAGAAGGACAAGACCCATGGAACGTTTCATCCAGTTTCACATTCTCACCCATTATCCGCCCTCCAACCCCAATCGAGATGATCTCGGCCAGCCGAAATCAGCCATCGTCGGCGGCACGCGGCGCCAGCGCATTTCCAGTCAGGCCATCAAGCGTGCGGTGCGTGAATCGGATGCGTTCAGCCGGGCCCTTACCGGTGGGATCGGCGATCGCACCCAGCGTCTCGGGCGGGAGATTGCCGCGCATCTGCGCATGAAGGGCGAGGCGGACGAAGCCAAGATCACCGAAATCGCCCGCGAGATCGCCGGCATCTTCGGCAAGATCAAGTCGGACAAGAGCAGCCTCGACATCGAGCAGCTCGCCTTCATCTCGCCTGACGAAAGGAAGAAGGCGCTTGAACTGGCCGAAAAGCGCCTTGCCGGTGAAACTCTGCCGAAGGAGAAGGAACTGGCATCCATGGCGCTGCAGGGTGCGGACGGGGCCGTCGACATCGCCATGTTCGGGCGCATGCTGGCCGACAATCCAGCCTTCAACCGCGATGCCGCCGTGCAGGTTTCCCACGCCATCACCGCCAACAAGGTGAGCAACGAGATCGACTATTACACCGCCGTCGATGATCTGAAGGAGCGGGCGGAAGACGCTGGCGCCGGCTTTGTCGGCGAGGCCGGGTTCGGCTCGGGCGTCTATTACATCCACGTCTGCGTCCACACCGCACAGCTTGTCGACAATCTTGACGGCGACAGGGAACTGGCCGCGCGCGGTATCGAGGCGTTGACCCGCGCGCTGGCGCTTGCCACGCCCTCGGGAAAACGCAACAGCTACAGCCATGACGTGCGCGCCGAATACATGCTTGTCGAGCGCGGCGACGGCCAGCCGATCAACCTGTTCTCCGCCTTTGCCGAGCCGGTGAGCGCAGCCGGGCTGATGGGCGAATGCGTGCGAAAGCTGGAAAAGAAGCGCGACGACTTTGCAAAGGCCTATGGGGCCTGGTGGTCGGGTGAGCCGAAGCGGCTCTATGTCGGCGACACGTCAGGCGTGAGCCTTGACGATCTTGCCCGCTATGCGGCGGACGGGCTGCGCTGATGCGTTCCTTCCTCGTCATCACGCTGGCCGCGCCAATGGCGAGCTTTGGCTATGCGCCCGGCAATGTCGAACGGGTCACGGCGGAAAGGCCGACCCGCTCGGCGCTGCTGGGCCTGGCCGGGGCGGCGCTTGGCATTGCGCGCGCCGATGAAGCCGGGCAGGCCGCACTGCGCTCCGGCCTGTCCACCGCCTCGCGGACCATCCGATCCGGGGGGCTCCTGCGCGATTATCACACCTATCAGTCCGTTTCGCGCACGAAGGGGCGCTTCCGCACCCGGCGCGATGCGCTGGCTGCGACAGAGGTCCAGACCTCCATCACCCTGCGCGATTATCGCTGCGACGGGTTCTGGCAGGCCGCCTATGCGGCCCGTCCTGAGGGGACGATCGACCTCGACGTCTTGAGGAGGGCTTTTCTCGCCCCGCGCTATCCGCTTTATGCCGGACGCAAGGCCTGCACCCTGTCCTGGCCGTTGGCGCCACGCCTGATCGAGGCCGAAACGCTTCAGGAAGCCTTTGCCGGCCATGCCAGCGGGCAGGCCTTTCCAAGCCCCCGGCAAAAGGTTGTGATCGCCACCGATGATGCCAGCCTCTTGCCGGCCTTGCGGCAGGGCGATGGTGGGATCAGGGAACTGGGCCGGACCGACGAGCCGGAAAGCCGGATCCCCTGGCAGTTCGCGGCCAGCCGGGAATGGGCCTTTGACGAGGTGGCCGTGGCCACCGACAGGGAGGGCGGGGCCGATGTGGCATGACAATCCCTTCCTGACGCGGCTGCGGCTGAAACGTGATTCCGCGGTTGTTGCTCCGCTGATCCGTAATCTTCTGCCGAAGGACGAAAAGGAGGCCGGTGACATGCACCACCGGCTGCTCTGGACGCTTTTTGCCGATGAAGGCGCAACGCCTGCATCACCGCCGGTCGATGGCGCTTCCAGGGCCGCGTTTCTGTGGCGCCATATGGATGCTGCCGGCACGTTCCTTGTGCTCGGCCCCCGGCCGGCGCCGGCTTCGCCTTATTTCGAGATCGAGACGAAGCCCTTCGATGTCGATTTCTGCGAAGGCCAGCGCCTTGCCTTTGATCTCAGGCTCAACGCTACCGTCGACCGCATGGTGGAAAGTGGCAAGGGCCGAGCCGGGCGACACCGCAGCGACATCGTGCTCGATGCGCTCCATGCCTTGCGCCGGGAGGGCATGAACGAGAAAGGCAGTGGTCCCTTGCGTCTTTCGGCTGCGCAAGCGGCTGTCAGTGCCTGGCTCGCCCGGCGTGGGTCGCAGGGCGGGAAAGGGGGGTTCCATCTGGAGGAGTGCACCGTCACGGCCTATCGCACGGTGACGGTGGGTGGAGGCCGCAAGGCATCTCAACAGGGCATCAGCGATGCCGTTGGCGTTCTCAGCGTCACCGATCCGGCGGTATTTCGCACCATGCTGTTGTCCGGGCTCGGTCGGCGCAAGGCTTTCGGCTGCGGCCTGATGCTCGTACGGCCGGCGGTGTGACATGGTGGGGAGTGGACTTCCCGGCGCGCCGCCGCCGAAGCCCATTCCCCTGAAGGAGCGCTCCTCGATCGTGTTCGTCGAGCGCGGACAGCTGGATGTGATCGACGGCGCCTTCGTGCTGGTGGATGCCAATGGCGTGCGCACCGTCATTCCCGTGGGCGGGCTTGCCGTCATCATGCTGGAACCGGGCACGCGCGCCAGCCACGCCGCCATCGCTTTGGCCGCGCGCGCCGGAACCCTGCTTGTCTGGGTGGGGGAGGCGGGTGTGCGGCTTTATTCCACCGGCCAGCCGGGCGGCGCACGCTCCGACAGGCTGCTCTGGCAATGCCGCCTCGCCATGGATGAAGAGGCCCGGCTGAAGGTCGTGCGGCGCATGTTCGATCTGCGGTTCGGTGAACCGGCGCCGCAGAGGCGGTCGGTGGATCAGTTGCGCGGCATTGAGGGGGCGCGGGTGCGCGCCATTTATAAAGGGCTTGCCGGCCAGTTCGGCGTTTCCTGGAAGAACCGGCGCTACGATCCGGGCGATTTCGACCACGCCGATGTGCCGAACCGCTGTCTGTCCGCGGCCACCTCCTGTCTCTACGGGATTACCGAGGCCGCTGTTCTCGCCGCCGGCTATGCCCCGGCGATCGGCTTTCTGCACACCGGAAAGCCGCTTTCCTTCGTCTATGACATTGCTGACATCTACAAGTTCGAGACGGTTGTGCCTGTAGCCTTCAAGGTGGCTGCCGATCACCAGAAGGGCCGCCTGTCGATGACGCCCGACAGGGCCGTGAGGATCGCCTGCCGGGATGCCTTTCGCCGCTCCAACATTCTGGCGAAACTGATACCGGGCATCGAGGATGTCCTGCGCGCCGGCGAAATCGCACCGCCGGAAGAGCCTGACTATGCCGTGGGCCCGGCCTTTGCCGATCCCGGACATGATGGCGACGAGGGGCACCGCTGATGGGCAAACGCCGATGATCGTCGTCGTCACCAGCAATGTTCCACCCCGGCTGCGCGGCCGCCTCGCTGTCTGGCTGCTGGAGGTGCGGGCCGGCGTCTATGTCGGGGTGTATTCGGCCCGCGTCCGCGAGATGATCCATGCGCAGGTTGAGGCCATGGTTGAGGACGGCGATGCCGTGATGGCCTGGTCGGCGCCCAACGATGCGGGTTTCGATTTCGAGACCTTCGGCACGGGCCGACGACGTCCGGTCGATTTCGATGGGCTTAAGCTGGTGGCCTTCGATCCACCTTCCTGATGATGCTTGCGAAAGCCGTTGCGGAAGGGCGGATTTTTCCGTGGCGTTTCATGCCTTGAGAAAAACCAATACTGTCAGTAACTTCTGGTTGGAGTGTCCCCCGCCCACGCGGGGATGAACCGGTCATGGTCTGGCGCGAGCCGGAATTTGCAGCGTGTCCCCCGCCCACGCGGGGATGAACCGGCAACTGCCGGCATGACGCCACCGTTGGGATGGTGTCCCCCGCCCA
>JAGRKQ010000200.1:0-3948 GCA_020442235.1 Hyphomicrobiaceae bacterium
AGGAGAGCTCGTCGAAATTGTCCGAGGTCAGCCCGCGCAGGGGGAAGACGTCGAAATAGGACCCGCCGGCAAACAGCACGATCAGAAGCACGGCAAAGAGGAAGCCCGGCACGGCATAGCCGACGATGATGACGGCGCTGGTCCAGGCATCGAAGCGCGTGCCGTCACGCACCGCCTTGGCGATGCCGAGCGGGATGGAGATCCCGTAGGACAGCAGCGTCACCCAGAGCCCCAGCGAGATCGACACCGGCAGGCGTTCCTTGATCAGCTCGATGACGGAAATGTCGCGGAAATAGCTCNCGCCGAAATCGAAGCGGATGTAGTCCCACAACATCATGACGAAGCGTTCGAGCGGCGGCTTGTCGAAGCCGAACTGGCGCTCCAGTTCGGCGATGAATTCCGGGTCGAGCCCCTGCGCGCCGCGATAGCGGCTCGTCGTCTCGCCGCCCGCGCCAGGGTTCTGGCCCGGCTGCTGGGCAAAGTCGCCGCCCGAGCCGGAAACGCGCGCCGTGGCGCTGGTGTCGGTGCCGGTCAGTTCGGCGATGACCTTTTCCACCGGCCCGCCCGGCGCGAACTGCACGATGAGGAAGGAGAGCGCCATGATCCCGAGAATGGTCGGGATCATCAGAAGAACGCGGCGGGTGACATAGGCGAGCATCCTGCCTCAGCCTCCGTGGCCGGTTGCCGCCGCGCGGGCGCTGTCGAACCACCAGGTCGTCTCCACCGGAAGATCGTAGGCAGGCTTGGTTTCCGGCCGGCCGAAGAGGTCCCAGAAGGCGATGTTGTGGCTCGCCTTGAACCACTGCGGCACCCAGGCATGTTCGGCGCGCAGCACCCGGTCGAGCGCGCGGCAGAGTGTGGTCAGCGCCGCCCGGCTTTCCGCCCGTGCTGCCTCATCGATCAGCGTGTCGATGACGGGATGGGCGATGCCGGAAAGATTGTCCGAGCCTTCGGTCTGCGCTGCCTCGGAGCCGAAAAGCTGGCGCATGCCGGTGCCGGGCGTCAGGCCGAGCGCATAGCGGCGGGAAATGACGTCGAAGTCGAAGGTCTTCATGCGCAGCTGATAGTTGGCCGAATCGATCAGCCGATAGGTGCCCTCTATGCCGATCAGGCGCAAGCTTTCGATATAGGGCGAGATGATGCGCTCGAAGAGGCTGCTTTCGGCGAGGAACTCGATCGAGAGCGGCACACCGTCCGGGCCGACGCGGCGCCCGTCCGAGAAGCGGTAACCGGCCTCGGTGAGAAGCCGGTCGGCCTCGGCCAGAAGCCGCCGGTCGCGCCCTGATCCGTCCGAAACCGGCGGCACATAGGCCGTGCCGAAAACCTCCGGCGACAGCGCGTCGCGGAAGGGCTCGAGCAGCGCAAGCTCTTCCGGAGAAGGCGGGCCCTCGGCCTTCATCGCCGAATTTTCAAAGAAGGAATGCGTGCGCCGGTAGAGCCCGTAGAAGAGATTGGCGTTGGACCACTCGAAATCGAAGCAAAGGTCCAGCGCCTTGCGCACGCGGATATCGGCGAACTTGGCGCGGCGCAGGTTGAGGAAGAAGCCCTGCGCACCCGCCGGCCGGCCATCGGGCAGCACCTCGCGGCGGATGCGGCCCTCATTGACGGCGGGAAAATTGTAATCCACCGACCAGCCGCGCGAGGAAAACTCCTCGCGGAAGGTGACATCGCCCTTCTTGAACGCCTCAAAGGCGATCTGCCGGTCGCGGAAGAACTCGATGCGCAGCGTATCGAAGTTGAACCGGCCGCGATTGACCGGAAGGTCGCGGCCCCAATAGTCCGGCTCGCGGGCAAAATCGATGAAGCGCCCCGGCTCCATGGCGCCGATCCGGTAGGGGCCGGAGCCGAGCGGGGCCTCCAGGGACGCCGCCTCGAAATCGCGCTCGGCATAATAGGCTTTGGAGAACACCGGCATGACGCTGGCAACGATGACGGCATCGCGCGCCCGGTTGGCGGAAAAAACGAGATCGACGGTGGCCGCATCCACCGCCGCCGCCGCTTCAAGATCGCGCAGCAGGCTGCGCAGCGTCGGATGCCCCTTGTCCTTGAGAAGCGTGTAGCTTGCCGCGACATCCTCCGCCGTCACCGGCGTGCCGTCGTGAAAGCGCGCTTCCTGGCGCAGCGCGAAGCGGGCAACAAGCCCGTCCTCGGAGAGCGTCACGCTCTCGGCCAGAAGCCCGTAGACGGAATCTTCCTCGTCCGGGCTTGCGACCATCAGGCTGTCGAACAGCAGTTCGATCCGCGGCGGCGCTTCCCCGCGCAGCGTATAGCCGTTGAGCGTGTTGAAGGTCTCCGGGTCCTGATTGTTGGCCCAGGACGGCGGCATGAACACCATCCGTCCGCCCTTCGGTGCAGCGGGATCGACGAAGGGGAAATGGGAAAAATCGGCCGGAAGGCGCGGCGCGCCGAAGATCGACAGCCCGTGCCGGGCCGCCGGCGTCTGGGCGCCGGCCCGGCCGGGCAGCGCCATCAGCGCGGCGGCCGAACCGGCGGCGATCAGCGCGTCGCGGCGGGTGAGAACCGGGCCTCTTCCGCCCGTCATCCGTTCGAGCCTCCGCCGGAAATGCGGCGCGCGCGCTCTTCGTCGAACCACCAGATCGCCGGAAAGCCGAGGCCGTACTCGGGCAGCGGTTCGGGATGGGCGAAGCGGTCCCAGCGGGCCGTGCGGGCGGCGCGCTGGCCCCAGCCCGGAACGAGGTAATTGCCGGCGAGCAGCGCCCGGTCGAGCGCATGGGTTGCCGCCACCAGTTCCTCGCGGTCTTCGGCGAAGATGACGGCATTGATCAGCGCTTCGATGGCCGGGGTGCAGATGCCGCCGTAATTGCGGCTGCCTTCGCGGCGGGCGGCCTCGCAGCCGAAATATTCAAGCTGCTCGTTGCCCGGCGACAAGGACTGCGCCCAGCCATTGTAGATGATGTCGAAATCGCGCGCCCTGAGCCGGTTCACGAATTGCGAGCTGTCGACGATGCGGATCGTCAGTTCGATGCCGACCCGTGCCAGCATGTCCTTGTAGGCGAGCGCGATGCGCTCGAAACCCGGGCCGTTGAGCAGCCATTCGAGGACCACCGGTTCGCCGTCCGGCCCACGCATGACCTGCCGCGTCGGATCGGAGGCAAGCCCGATGGCGGACAGGATCGAATGCAGGAACCCGGAGCCGGCCTGCTCGGGGTCGACCTCTTCGCGCACCCGCCAGCCGGCTTCGGCGAAAAGATCGAGCGCCTGACGCAGATTGGCGCGCAGTGCCTCGGGCGTATCGGCGAGCGGATTGGCATAGGGCGTGGTGAAGACGCTTTCCGGCAGTTGGTCGCGCAGCGGTTCCAGAAGCGCCAGCTCGCGGCCTTCCGGCAGGCCGCTTGCGGCGAGTTCGGTGCCGTGGAAATAGCTCGACAGCCGCTCATACTGGCCGAAGAACAGGGTGCGGTTGGTTTCCTCGAAGTCGAAGACGAGGTTGAACGCCCGGCGCACCCGCGGGTCCTGGAAGATCGGCCGGCGCAGGTTGAAGACCATGCCCACCATCAGGCCCGAGGCGCGGTAGGGCTCTTCGAAGGTCTCCATGATGACCCGCCCGTCGCGCACGGCCGGAAAGTCGTAGCCCGTCGCCCAGACGCGGGCCGTCGATTCGATGCGCCAGTCCACCGCATCGGCCTTGAAGGCCTCGAACTCCACCGTGTCGTCACGGAAGAATTCGTAGCGGATCTCGGCGAAATTGTTGGTGCCGACATTCACCGCAAGATCCCGGCCCCAATAATCCGCAACACGCTCATAGGTGACGGAACGTCCCGGCGAGAGCGAGGCGATGTGATAGGGGCCCGAGCCCAGCGGCGGCTCCAGCGTGCCGCGCGCGACGTCGCGCGGGTTCCCGGACGCGTCGGTGCCGGTCCACCAGTGCTTCGGCAGGATGGTGAGCTGGCCGACGATCTGCGGCAGTTCGCGGTTGCCGGCCTCGTC
>JAGRKQ010000200.1:4049-4950 GCA_020442235.1 Hyphomicrobiaceae bacterium
ACATCCTCGGCCGTGACCGGCATGCCGTCATGCCAGCGTGCATCGGCGCGAAGGCGATAGGTCACGGAGGAAAAATCCTCCGGATAGGTGACCGCTTCGGCCAGAAGTCCGTATTCGGAATAGACCTCGTCCAGCGAGGAGGTCATCAGCGTGTCGTAGATGAGCCCGATCCCCAGCGGGGTTTCCCCGCGCGGCGGCACGATGTTGAGGCTGTCGAAGGAGCCGGTGTCGCTCATCCGCACGACGCCGCCGACCGGCGCATCCGGGTTCACATAATCGAAGCGTGCAAAGCCTTCCGGGTATTTGAGCCCGCCATGCAGGGCAAGGCCGTGCCGCCAGATGCGCGTGTCCGCCGGTTCGGGAGCCGGGGCCGTTTCGTCCGGGGTGGCTGCTTGCGGCGTCTCGGCCTGCGGTGTTTCAGCCGCATCGGGCGCTTGCGCGAAAGCGGGTCCGGCGGGAAGCGCCATGGCCATCAGCCCCGCGAGCAGCGGTGCGGCCAGAGAGGAGGCAAGGGCAGGGACGGGGCGCAGGCGGTCGGTCATGGATACTCCCGTGCGACGCGGCGGCAAGAAGGGCAACCGAAAGGTTTCCTATTCGGTTTGAGCGGTCAATTGCGGCCAAAGCGCGCCGGGCGGGTTTTTCGGCCCGCAAAAGAAAAACGCGGCGGAAAACCGCCGCGTTTCTCAAAAATGACGGGGCGCTTGCGCGATCAGTGCGCAGGGGCCGGGGCGGCCGCTTCCGGCGTTGCGCTCGGCGCATCGCCTTCCGGCGCAATGGCCGGCTCGCCTTCGGCCGGCGCTGCCTCTGCAGGTGCGGCTTCGGCGGGGGCCGCTTCAGCCGTGGCTTCACCTTCGGCGGGCGCGGCTTCCGGTGCGGCTTCGACGGTCGGCAGCGGGGCCGG
>JAGRKQ010000201.1 GCA_020442235.1 Hyphomicrobiaceae bacterium
GGGCGGCCTCTTCGTGACCGCCGATTACGGTGCGGCGCAATCCGGCTTCGGCGATACGCTTCAGGCGGTGAAGGCGCACCGCTTCGCCGATCCTTTCGCCGCACCGGGAGACGCCGACCTGACGACGCAGGTCGATTTCGCCGCCCTCGCCGAAGCGGCCCGTGCAGCCGGCGCCCGTATTTACGGCCCTCTGGCACAAGGGTCTTTTCTGCTGCGGCTCGGCCTTCTGGAACGCGCCGGCCGGCTTGGCGCGGGAAAGCCGCAGGCGACACAGGAAGCCATCAGCCTTGCCGTGGAGCGGCTTGCGGGCGATGCCGGGATGGGCCAACTCTTCAAGGTGATGGCTGTCGGCGACGGCAGAGCCTGCCCCGCCCCCTTCGATCAGGACAGGAATACGGATGCCCGGCACCCAGAAACAGCCTGAGAGGGCCGAAAACACCGCCCCCCTCACACCGATTGTCGATCAAGGGCTGGCGGCTCTTCCCGACATCCGCCACGGTTTCTTCACCCGTCAGGGCGGCGTCTCGACCGGCATCTATGCCAGCCTCAATGCCGGCCATGGTTCGCGCGATGCCTATGGCGATGTCGCCGAGAACCGCCGCCGCATCGCCGCCCACCTTGATGCGGCGCATCTGGTGACGGTGCACCAGATCCACTCCCCGGTGACCGTAGCCACGCGCGCGCCCTTCATCCAGGGCGCACAGCCCAGGGCCGATGCCTTGGTCACCGACCGGCCCGGCCTCGCCATCGGCGCGCTGTCGGCCGATTGCGGTCCGGTGCTTCTGGCCGACCCGCAGGCCGGGATCGTCGGCGCAGCCCATTCCGGCTGGCGCGGTCTTGCCGCCGGCATCCTGCAAAGCGTCATCGCCCGCATGGAATCCTTCGGGGCCGACCGCGCCCGCATCACCGCCGTGCTCGGCCCCACGATCTCCGTCGATGCCTATGAGGTCGGCGCCGATTTCCGCGAAGCGGTGCTCGCCGCAAATCCGGCCTTCGAGATCCATCTGATGCCTGGGGCGAAGCCGGGCAAATGGCAGTTCGACCTGCCCGCCGCCATCCTCGCCACCCTGTCGCAGAGCGGCATCAAAACGCCGCGCTGGATCGGCGCCTGCACCTATGCGGACAGCGAGCGCTTCTACAGCTACCGCCGCGCAACCCATATCGGCGAGCCCGATTACGGCCGTCTGGTGGCTGCGATCGCGCTTGAGGGCTGAGACTTGACGATCCGCTTTGGAAAGGGTCCGCTGACGCCATGACGCTTCTGTTTTCACGCGACGAATACGACGCCCGGCTGGGGAAGCTGCGCGCGGCCATGGCTGAAAAGAAACTCGACGCCATGATGCTGTTCGCGCAGGAATCGATGGTCTGGCTGACCGGCTACGATACCTTCGGCTTCTGCTTCTTCCAGACGCTGATCGTGCGCGCCGACGGCAAGATGGTGCTGATCACCCGCGCTCCGGACCTGCGCCAGGCGCAGCAGACCTCGATCCTTGAAGACATTCGCGTCTGGACGGACGGCAAGCGCGGACGCGGCTTCGAGCAGGTGAAGTCCGTGCTCGACGAACTTGATCTTCTCGGCGCGACGATCGGCATCGAATACGACACCCATGGCCTCACCGCCGCGAACGGGCGCCTGCTCGACACCGCCCTCACCGGCTTTGCCGAGACCGAGGACGCTTCGTTCCTCATCGCGCGCCTGCGCATGATCAAGAGCTTTGCCGAAATCGCCTATGTGCGCGAGGCCGCCGAAAACGCCGACGCCGCGCTGGAGGCCGCCCGCCCGCTGATCCGGCCCGGCGCCTCGGAAGGCGAGATCCTGGCCGCCCTGCAGGGCGAGGTGTTTCGCCGGGGCGGCGGCTATCCCGGCAACGGCTTCATCGTCGGCTCCGGCGAGGCGGCGCTTCTGTGCCGCACCCGCAATGCCCGCCGCACGCTGGACGAAAACGACCAGCTGACACTGGAATGGGCCGGCACCGCCGCCGGCTATCACGCCGCCCTGATGCGCACGCTGGTCATCGGCCAGCCGACGCCGCGCCATCTGGAGCTTTATGATGCCGCGCGCGCCGCCCTCGGCGCGGTGGAAAAGGTGCTCTGCCCCGGCCACAGTTTCAGCGACGTTTTCGAGGCCCATCGCCGGGTTCTGGACGCGCGCGGCCTGCATGCCCACCGCTTCAACGCCTGCGGCTATTCGCTCGGCACGCGCTATGCGCCATCCTGGATGGATCACCCGATGTTCCACGAGGGGTCGGATGTTGCGATTGCCCCGAACATGACGCTTTTCGCCCACATGATCCTGATGGATTCCGATACCGGCACGGCGATGACGCTGGGGCGCACCTATCTGACGACAGAAGGCGACCCGGAGCCGCTTTCCGGCCTGCCGCTCGATCTAGAGGTGATCGCCTGATGATCCGCATGATGTCCGCCTGGCGCCGGGGCAGGGTCCCGGCCGCGCTGGCCGCCGCTATTGTCGTTCTTGGCGCCTGTGCCAACACCACTGAGGATAATTTCCGCCGGGTGCAGCCGGGTCCGCAGGTCAGCGCCGCCCCGACGACACCGGTGACGACCCAGCCCCTGCCTTCGGGTCCGACGGGCGCCCGGCCGCCATCCACACAGCCGACATCGACCCAGCCCACGACGAACCAGGGCACGCGCGTTCTTGGCACGCTCGAAACCGCCACCTCGCCGACCGGCATCCAGCCCGCCGGAACAGCGCCAAACGCCCAGGTCGGCGTCGCAACCGCCGTTCCTGCACAGCCCTCCGTGCTCGTTTCCATTGCCCCGCCGGCGGACATTCCCGCCAGCAAGGGCGACGTTCTGGCCGACTCGATCGACGTGGCCTTGCAGAATTACGGCGTGCGCCCCGTGGCCTTCGGCGATCCGACGGCAACGCTTCTGGTGCGCACCCGCCTTGCCGCTGTGCCGACCGGGCCGCAGACCATGATCGTCTACAACACCGAGATCGTCAGCGCCTCGGGCCAGACCGTGCATCAGTTCGGCGGTCAGGATCTTGTCACCCAGGTGACGCCCGACGGCTGGTCGGCGGTGGACAATGCAACGCTCGACCGGATCGGCGCCGCGATCGCCGCCGGGGTTGCGGCATATTTACCCCGCTCATGATTTCAGGCGCTTTACCGCGTTGCACATAACAGGCCGCGCGTGTAACAGGTCGGCCAACAGGTGCATGTCGTGCACCAACCAGTGCTTGAGAGGGTATGCGGCATGAAGCTCGTCGCGGGGAACTCCAACCAGAAACTGGCCGAGGCGATTGCCGCCTCCATCGACACACCGCTGACCGATGCCTCTGCGCGCCGGTTCGCCGACATGGAGATTCACGTCGAGATCCGCGAGAATGTGCGCGGCGAGGACGTCTATGTGATCCAGTCGACGAGCTACCCGGCCAACGACAACATCATGGAACTCCTGATCCTGATCGATGCGCTGCGCCGCTCTTCCGCGCGCCGCATCACCGCGGTCATTCCCTATTTCGGCTATGCCCGCCAGGATCGGCGCACCGCCGGCCGCACGCCGATCTCGGCCAAGCTCGTCGCCAATCTCATCACCGAGGCGGGCGCCGACCGCGTGCTGACGATGGATCTGCATGCCGGCCAGATCC
>JAGRKQ010000202.1 GCA_020442235.1 Hyphomicrobiaceae bacterium
CGCGGCTATGTGCTGCGCGATCCGAGCGAGTCCGACATGCCGAACCGGGCCTCTGCCTGAGCCGCCCGGCTTCGCGGCCCGCAAGGGCGACAATGACCCCGCCGATGGCGGGGTTTTTTGTTGGCTGAACCGGGCCGGGCCAGAACATCGCCCGCAACCGCCCGCAAAAAAGGCCGCCCGAAGGCGGCCTTTTTGATTGTCCGGCTTTGCCCGGTTAAGGCTCAGGCGACCGTCGCGCCGATCCGGCGTGCGCCAAGGGCAGAAAGCGCCGGCCTTGCCGCGCTGTCCTTGTCGAGATTGCGCTGATAAAGGCCGCGCGCACCCGGAACCGGCTTGAAGGCGTCGGTGAGGCCGACGACGGTCTCGGCCGCGCCCAGCACCATGTAGCCATCCGGCGCCATCTGGCGCGCGACGCGCTCCAGGATGTCGATCTTAGTCGGCTGATCGAAATAGATCAGGACGTTGCGGATGAAGACGATGTCGAACTGGCCGACAGAGGCAAAGCTCTCCAGAAGATTCATCGTGCGGTACTGAACCATCGAACGGATCAGCGGCGCGATCTCCCAGGTTTCCCCCTTCTGGGTGAAATATTTGAGCAGAAGCTGCACCGGCAGGCCGCGCTGAACCTCGAACTGGCTGTAGGTGCCGGCCTTGGCGCGTTCCAGAACCTCACGCGACAGATCGGTGCCGATGATGTCGAAACGGCAGGTCGCGACCTTGAGGCCAAGCTCCTTCAGGATCATCGCCAGCGAATAGGGTTCCTGGCCGGTGGAGGCCGCCGCACACCAGATGCGGATCTTGTTCTGCCGCGCCCGCGCTTCCATCAGCGCCGGCAGCATGACGTCCTTGAAATGGTCGAAGGGCGTCTTGTCGCGGAAGAAGAAGCTTTCATTCGTCGTCATCGCTTCGACGGTGTCGCTGGCGAGCGGACCGACGGTGGCCGTGCGCAGCTTGGCGACCAGTTCCGAAATCGAGCTCAAGCCGCCTTTGCGGGCGACCGGCAGGAGCCGGCTCTCGATCAGATACTGCTTGTCGTTGGACAACACGAGACCGGAGCGCTGCTTCAGAAACTCGCGAAGATACTCATAGTCTTGCGGTGTCACGGACGTCCCCCTTTCAGGACCCGGCCGAGCGTTGCGGCCAATTCATCGAGCGGCAGAACCGCCGCACAGGCGCCGGAATTCGCCGCCGCCTGAGGCATGCCCCAGACCACGGAAGTTTCTTCATCCTGCGCCACCACGCTGCCGCCGTGATCGGCGACCGCAACGGCGCCCCTGGCCCCATCGCTGCCCATTCCGGTGAGGATGGCGGAGAGGACGGACGGCCCGTAGACCTCGGCGATCGACTGGAACATCGGATCGACGGCGGGCTTGCAGAAATTGACCGGCGGTTCGTCGCTGAGGCGGATCACCGGGCCGGTCGCGCCCTTGCGCACCAGCATGTGCTTGCCGCCCGGCGCGACATAGATGCGCCCGGCCGTGACGCTCTCGCCGTCGACGCCCTCGGCCGCGACAAGACCGCTGGCCTTGGACAGATGCTCGGCAAGGATCGCCGTGAAGGTCGCCGGCATGTGCTGGGTGATGAAGACCGGAACGCCCTTCAGCCCGGGGCCCAGCGTCTGCATCACCTTGGCCAGCGCCTGCGGGCCGCCGGTGGACGAACCGATCGCCAGCGCCTTCGGCATCACCGAAGACCAGTTGCGCAGCTTGAACGAGCCGGACGCCGCCGTGCGCCGTGCCGGCACGGCCTCACCTGCGAGGGAAGGAGAAACAGCAGCGCGCGCCACCGGGTGTGCAGCAACAGCCTCGCGCGGCGCGGACGGCAGGCGCCGGCGTTGGCAGCGTCGCCCAAGGGCGCGCACTTTTTCCACGAGATCGCGCCGGAAATCCGACGAGGTCGTCATGCTGGAATTGCCGTCGGGCTTGGGAATGTAGTCCGACGCACCGAGCGACAGCGCTTTGAGGGAAATTTCTGCGTTGCGGCGCGTCAGGGTCGAAGCCATGACGATCTGAACACCGGGGCGCGCCTTGAGCAGAAGCGGCAGCGCCGTGAGGCCGTCCATCTCCGGCATCTCGATGTCGAGGATGATGACATCCGGCTCGGAGCGCATGACATCGGCAACAGCAAGCTTGCCATTCCGGTGGGAGGCGATCACCGCAAGCTCGGGATCTTCGTCGACCCAGCGCGTCATCAGACCGCGGGCGACGACGCTGTCGTCAACCACCATGACCCGCACCGGGTCCGTCACGATGTTCTGGCGTCTGTCCGCCGTGGCAACGCTGTCCATGGAAGGGCCTTTCAAGGAATTCAGATCAGGCCCACTTCCTGGAACTTGGCTTCGACGATCTCTCGATCGAAGGGCTTCATGATGTATTCGTTGGCGCCGGCGCGGATGGCGCGGGCGATGTGCGCGACATCGTTCTCGGTCGTGCAGAAAACGACCTTGGGCTGTTCGCCGCCGGGCTCGGAACGCAGGGCCTTGAGAAATTCGAGGCCATCCATCACCGGCATGTTCCAGTCAAGGAACACGGCATCAGGCATGGAACGACGGCAGGCCTCCAGAGCCTTGGAACCATCTTCGGCCTCAGCAATCTCGAAACCCAGTTCTTCCAGAATCCGGCGCGCGACCTTACGGATCACGCTGGAATCATCGACCACAAGACAGGTTTTCATCGCGGTATCCTCCTAGTCGGGCTTGCCGACCCGCGTCACGCAGCGTGCTTGGAAAAGAAGGCGCCAAGCACACGATCCACATCCAGAATGACCATGAGCGTCCCTTCCAAACGATGAACGCCGGCGGAAATTTCCGCCCAGCGCTTGTCGAGATTGGCCGGGTTGGCCTCGCGGTCGGCATCCTTGAGATCGAGCACTTCGCCCACCTCGTCGATGAGGAGGCCGTAGCTCTCCCCCTTGTATTCGATGCCGACGGCCATGCGCTGCCCGGCATCGGCGACGCGGTCGGGAAGGCTCAGCCGGCGGCGCATGTCGATGGCCGTGACGATCCGCCCGCGAAGGTTCAAAACACCAGCAATTTCATGCGGCGAAAGCGGAACCGGGGTTATGCTTTCGGGCATGAAGACATCGTGCACGCGGTCGATCGGCAGGCCGAAAAGCTGGCCCGCAATCATCACGGTGACATACTGGATGGCGCCGCCCAGGGTCGGCGTGTTGTCGTTGGCCATGGCGCTGTTCCTCGTCATGCCGCTTCCTCCATCTGGGCGCCCTGCTCCTTGAGTGCGGCAATAAGTCCCGGTCGATCGAACTTGGCGACATAGTCGGTGAAGCCCGCCTGGCGACCGCGGGCGATGGCCTGCGGGCTGGCATGGGCCGACAGCGCGATCACCGGCATGTGCCGGGTTTCGGGCTTGCGGCGAAGAGCCTCGGTGAACTCGTAACCGTTCTGGCCCGGCATCTCGATGTCCGAGACGATGGCGTCATAGGTCTCGCCGGCCTCGAGGCGCTGCATCGCCTCTTCGGCGCTGGCCGCGACCCGCACTTCGTAGCCCGCCGACTTCAGCACCGGCGCCAGCATGTTGCGGAAGAAGGCGCTGTCGTCGACAAGCAGAACCCGCATCGTCTGGCTGATGGTCGTCTTCTCCTTGGCGAGGAACCAGTCCTCGAAGGCGAGCGGTAGGAAGTGGCCGACATCGACGATCTCGGTGGCCCGTCCCTTGATGACCGCAGAGCCGAGAATACCCGGCTTGACCGAAGCGACCTCGATGTCGAGACGTTCTTCGACGATATCGACGATCTCGTCGACAACGAGGCCCATGGACCGGTGCTCGTCGGCGAAGACCAGCATCGGCTGGGTGCCTTCGCTTTTCAGCGGCGCTTCGCCGTCAACCTTGACCAGCGGCATCAGGCGACCGCGATACTGGACAAGATCGCGGCCATTGGCGCGTTCGATCTTGTCGACGCCGATTTCCTCAAGCCGCGTGACGAGCGACAGGGGAACGGCTTTCGGTTCATGCGTGCCGGCACGGAAGATCAGGAGCGAGGTGGTCTCGCTCTCTGCGAAAGCCCGTGCGTCATGGGCACCCTTCTCCTCGTCCTCTTCACCGACGCCGCCGGTGCCGATGGCGTTGGCGATGCCGTTCGGGTCGATGATCATGATCACCGAGCCGTCGCCGAGGATGGTGTTGCCGGAGAACATGGTGAGGTCGCGCAGCACCGTGGACATCGGCTTCACGACGATTTCCTCGGTGTGGAAGACGCCATCGACGACAAGACCGAAGTTCTTGTTGCCGACCTGCATGACCACGATGAAGCCTTCTTCACCGATCTCGCCCGCCGCCGGCGCATCCCCCATCTGGAGAAGCTGCGACAGGTTGGTGAGCGGCAGAAGCTTGTTGCGCAGTCTGAGAACCGGCGTGTCCTTGATGGACTCGATGCGATGCTCGGAGCCCTTCTGCGCGCGCACCAGTTCCATCACCGCAAGCTGCGGGATGGCGAAGCGCTCGCCGGCCGATTCCACGATCAGCGTCGAGACGATCGCCAGCGTCAGCGGGATCTTGATCATGAAGGTGGTGCCCTTGCCCCACACGCTCTTCATGTCGATCGTGCCGCCGATCAGTTCGATGTTGGTGCGCACCACGTCCATGCCGAC
>JAGRKQ010000203.1 GCA_020442235.1 Hyphomicrobiaceae bacterium
GTCACCTCGACATGATCGGCAAGCTGGAAGCGGCGCTCGAAGCTGCGCGCGGCGATGCCGCGATACAGCACCTGGCGCTCTTCTTCGGCCTCGCCTTCACCCTTGTCGGCCTTGACCGTCAGAAGGTTCGGCTTGGCCTCGATGGCGATGTCGGCCTCGGTGAATCCGGCGACGGCCATGGAGATGCGGTAGGCGTTCTCGCCCGTGCGCTCGATGTTGTAGGGCGGATAGGCCGGCTGTTCGTTCGCCACCTGGTCGATCATCGAGAACAGGCGGTCGAAACCGACGGTGGAACGGTAAAGCGGGGAAAAATCAAAGCTGCGCATGGCATGTCCTCCGTTCGAGCAACATTTCGCGTTGATGTGCCTGGCAGCGCATGCCGCCGGCACGGTCTTGCGCGGTCCTGCCCGGTTCTGGCGCAGGGCGCGCGGTTGCCGGACCCCTTTGCGGGCACCCGGTGAAAAGGAGATGGGAGAGGGATTTTCGTCTTTCAAGGGCCGAAACCATGAGAGCATGCGCCTTGAAACGGTGCCATTTGGATGCTGCCCTTGAAGCGGAAAAGGCGCGCAACCACCTCTTTCGGGTGAAAGCCTTCGCGGCGAAGGTCGCGCCCTTCAGGAGGACCACCATGAACAGCAAACTCACAACCGTTCTGGCCCTGGCCGTTCCCATGCTGCTGGCGCCCGTTTATGGCGCGGCCCCGGCATCGGCCGAACCCGGCGCTGAAAACGGCTATGGCGAAGGCGGGGCGTCCAACGACTGGACCTATCGACAGCATGGTCGCATCGAGGTGCGGCGCGGCCGGCGCGGCGATGACCGATACATCTATGTCGATCCGAATCCGGGGGCCTTCTGGTTCGGCCGGGGCATCTATATCGACAATGACGACTATACGGTGCGACGTCATCGCCGCCGTTACGAGCGTGGTGATCTGCGCTTCCTGCCGGGACCGCGCCATCCCTCGATGATGGGCGACTGAGCCGGATTTGCTGGCTGAACCCAAGATGAACGGCGGCTTCCAGATCGGTTCAGGCGGCGATCGCTAGTCTTCTTTTCAACGTCGGGACTGACCGGCGTCGAATGAAAAGGAGACACGT
Organism: Hyphomicrobiaceae bacterium; assembly: GCA_020442235.1. Lineage (GTDB taxonomy): Bacteria > Pseudomonadota > Alphaproteobacteria > Rhizobiales > MH13 > JAGRKQ01. The sequence goes on from JAGRKQ010000203.1 coordinate 1,098, forward strand.
CATGTCGCTTCGCACCACGCTTGCCGCCGCCGTCATCGGCTTCGCCACTCTCGCCACCCCGGCTTCGGCCTCGGGCATCACCTTCGACTTCGGCTTCTACGGGCCGAACGGTGCCGTGCATGTCACCGACCGCGGCGGCCATCGCGGCGGACGCTATGGGGATCGCCATGGCCCGCGCTATCAGGCCGAGCTTCCGGTGCGCGCCGTTGCCCGCCAGCTCCGCCATCAGGGCTTCCGCCATGTGCAGTTCCGCCGTGAACGCGGTCAGGCCTATGTGTTCACCGCCCGCGGCTTTCGCGGTGCCCCGGTCCGGGTCGTGGTGAACAAGTATTCGGGCAATGTCCTGCGCGTCGTGCGCCACTGAGGTGTCTGCCCACACCTCTGCCCGAAGAGCGGCCGGCCGGTCTGTCCATATCCGGCCGGCCGCTTGTGCTTTGGCGGCGGCTCTGCAAAGGTCGCGCGCCTTCATACAGATGCCTTTTCCATGATCGATCCCGTCCTTCATCCGACCGAAGACAATCCTGCGCCCGGCCGGTTCCGTGTCGGCGCGGTGGAAAGCGCCAAGGGTGTTTTCATCCGCACGGCGATGTTCATGCCCAAAGGCCGGGCGCGCGGCACGGTGCTGATCCTTCAGGGGCGGGCGGAGTTCATCGAGAAATATTTCGAGCTGGCGCGGCATTTCGTCGACAAGGGGTTGTGCGTCGTCACGTTCGATTTTCGCGGTCAGGGCGGGTCCACCCGCAGTGTGCGCCGCAGCCGCAAGGGCCATGTCGGCAGCCTTCGCGACTATGATGCCGACCTGGAAGCGGTGATCCGGGAGATCGTTTTGCCGGATACGCAGGGACCGCTCTACCTGCTCGCCCACTCGACGGGTGCTCTCGTGGCGCTGCGGGCGCAGGCGCTTGCGCCGATGCGCTACAAGCGCGTGGTGCTGTCGTCGCCCTTGTTCGGGCTTGGTGATTTTGGCTTGCCGCAGGGGTTGATCGCCGGGCTGGCCGGCACGCTCAGTCTCCTCGGCCTCGGCCGGGCCTATGTTCCCGGCGGCGGCGATACGGCCTTCGGGACCCAGCCTTTTGCGCAGAATCGGGTGACCACGGACCGCGCCCGCTACCAGCGCACTGTGCGCCAGATCGAGGCGGCACCGCAGCTTGGTCTCGGGGCGCCGACCATCGGCTGGCTGAACGCGGTCTGCCGGAGCATGGCCGAGGTCCACGACCGCGATTTTCTCGACAAGGTCGACCGGCCGATGCTGATCCTGAAAGCGTCCGCCGACCGCATCGTTTCGCCGGGCGCCATCGAATGGGTCGGCCGGCGGCTGCAAAGGGCGCGTATCCTGCGGTTCGCCGGAGCGCGCCATGAACTCCTGATGGAGCGCGATGGCATTCGCGACGAAGTTCTGGCCGCCATCGATGCTTATTTCGACGTTGCCGGCGTTCAGGAACCGGCCAGGGCCTCAATGGCTGCCTGATGCAGTTCCGGCGTTGCCGCGGCAATCGCGCTCTGCTTGCCGTGGATGGACAGCGGCGCACCCGACCACTGCGTGACCGTGGCGCCGGCGGCTTGGAGTATCGGCACCAGGGGCAGGATGTCGTAGGGGTTGAGGCCGCTTTCCGCGACCATGTCGATGTGGCCGGCGGCGAGCATGGCATAGGCATAACAGTCGCAGCCATAGCGGGACATGCGAACGCCCGTTTCCAGCGTCTCGAAGGCGCGGGCCTCGTCGCCGTGAAACAGGCGCGGGGATGTCGTCATCAGCGTCGCTTCGGCAAGTGTCTTCGTGCTGCGCGCGGTCAGGATGCGTGGGCCGCCCGGACCGTCATAAAAGCTGCGCTGACCGTCGCTGAAGAAGCGTTCGCCGGTGAAGGGCTGGAACAGGGCGCCCAGACGGGGGCGGCCGTGCGTCAAGACGCCGATCAGCACGCCCCAGACCGGAAGGCCGCTGATGAAGGCGCGGGTGCCGTCGATGGGGTCGATGACCCAGTCATGGCCGGAACGTCCCGGTTCGGAGCCAAATTCCTCGCCAAAGATGCCGTCATCGGGGAAACGGGCGGCGATCGCCTCACGGATCACCGATTCCGCCGCCCTGTCGGCAGCGGTGACCGGGTCGAAACCGCCCTCATCCTTGTTGTCTATGGCAACGGGCGTGCGGAAATGAACAAGTGTGGCATCGCAGACACTTTTGTGCACGTCCAAGATGAGCCGCAACCGTTGATCTTCAAATTCTTCAAGCATATCAAGACTCTGGAACTGTATCTCTTGGTTGTTTTTGCACTCAGGAGTGGCGTTATTCCCCTAAGTGCGAACCCCATCGGGGGCCTTCCTGTGACATTTCACTTGACGTGTGTGCGGTGCAATGTAATTTTTGCAGTGCGATAGCGCTTGCGTTGTCGCATGCCCTCCTTGGGCGTT
>JAGRKQ010000204.1:0-2259 GCA_020442235.1 Hyphomicrobiaceae bacterium
CAGATCATCTACAAGAAGGTCGACGTCACGATGGCCCTCAACGGTGCGCTCGCCGGTCTGGTCTCCATCACCGCCGAGCCTCTGGCTCCGACGGCTCTGGCCTCCATCATCATCGGCGCCATCGGCGGCGTGATCGTGGTTTTCGCCGTGCCGATGCTCGACAAGCTGAAGATCGACGACGTCGTCGGCGCCATTCCGGTCCATCTGATGGCCGGCATCTGGGGCACGATGGTCGTTCCGTTCTCCAACTCGGACGCCACCTACTACGTCCAGTTCATCGGCGTGGTGGCCATCGGCGCCTTCACCCTCGTCGCCTCGGCGGTGGTTTGGTTCATCCTCAAGTTCACCATGGGCATCCGTGCCTCGGAGGAAGAGGAAGCCATGGGCCTCGACAAGGCGGAGATCGGCGTCGAAGCCTATCCGGAGTTCGGTTCGGGCAGCGGACGCCTCTGATCTCCAACGCTTTCTCCCGTCGCGGCCGATTCTGGCTCCGGTCGCGATACTTGAAGGGCCCGGTGCAAACCGGGCCCTTTTTTCTGTCCCCGGTCTGAAATCGCCTGTCGTCCCTGGCTCATGCCGGCCGCCTCGCCTTAAGGCCGGATTCACCATCAATGGACGATAAAGGGGCATGACCGCGCCCCGCCTTCCCTCCACGGCCGATCCCGCCGATCTCGTCTACCGCGCCGGCTCGCCCTTCGTGCGCCTCGCCGCGCTTCTGGACGGCGTGCGCCCGGCGAAGGACCCGCTGGTCATGGCCGTCGGCGAGCCGAAACACCCCCAGCCCGAATTCGTCGCGCCGGTTCTGAACGAAGCCCTTTCGGGATTTTCCAACTACCCGGCGATCACCGGAAGCGAGACCTTCCGCAAGGCTGTCGCCGACTGGGCGACGCGCCGCTACGCCCTGGCAACACCGCTCGACCCCTTGAAGAACGTCTTGACGGCCAACGGATCGCGCGAGGCGCTGGCCTTTGCCGCCGTCGCCGCCGTCGAGCGCGCCCGTGCACGCCTTGGCCGCAAACGTCCCGCACTCTTGCTGCCCAACCCTTTCTATCAGGGCTATGTCGGCGGCGCGCTGATGGCCGGGGCCGACGCATTCTTCCAGGATGGCGCCTTTCCCGATCCGCTGGCGCTCGATGCCGAGACCCGCGACCGCCTCGCCGCCATCTATGTCGCCTCGCCTGCCAATCCGCAGGGCACCGTCATGGACCGCGACGGCTGGCTGCGGCTGATCGATTTTGCCCGCGATCATGACGTGATGCTGTTTGCCGACGAGTGCTATTCGGAGCTTTATGGCCAGACGCCGCCGACCGGCTTGCTGGAAGCGGCCGACGAAAGCGGCCATTTCGACGGCCTCGTCAGCTTCAATTCGCTCTCCAAACGCTCCAACCTGCCCGGCCTCCGGGTGGGCTTCATGATCGGGGATGCCGATTTCCTCGCGCTCTCGGCCCGGTTGCGCAACATGGCCGCGCCGCAGGTGCCGCTGCCGCTTCAGGCGGTGGCCGCCGCCGTTCTCGCCGACGAGGCGCATGTGGCCGACAACCGCCGGCGCTACGAGGAAAAATGGACCATGGCCGATGCGATCCTGGCGCCGGTTGCCGGCTACTGCCGCGCCGAGGCCGGTTTCTTTCTCTGGCTCGAAATCGGCGGCGACGACGCCGCCTTCGTGCGCGATCTTTACGCCGAGGAGGGGCTGCGCATCCTGCCCGGCTCCTACTGCGCCGTGCCGCTCGCCCATCTTCCCGCCGAGCGCCAGCCGGGCGCCGGCCACATCCGCATCGCCCTCGTCGAGAGCCCCGACATCACCCGCGAGGGCCTGACGCGCCTTCTCGCCGCCCTGCGCCGCCACCGTCCGGCGCTGTTCGCCGCCCCTTCTTCCGACCGCACGAGCTGATCCATGCGCACCGCACGACCCTTCGATACGAAGCTTCTGGACCGCGAGGCGATGTCCCGGGCGCTGCATCGCCAGCTGACCGGGCTCGGCGGCGTGCTTCTGATGGCGCTGTCCGCCGTCGCCGTCACGGCGCTCGTTACCTGGTCGGTCAACGATCCGAGCTTCAACCACGCCACAGACGCCGCGCCGGTGAATTTTCTCGGCTATGGCGGAGCGGTCTTTTCCGATCTGATGATGCAGCTGATCGGGCTTGCCTCGGTGGTGTTTCTGGCGCCCGTTGCCCTCTGGGGCTGGTATCTGGCCGCACGCGGGGAGATCGACCACGAGGGCCTGCGTCTTGCCGGCTGGCTTGCCGCCATCCTGGGCGG
>JAGRKQ010000204.1:2405-3408 GCA_020442235.1 Hyphomicrobiaceae bacterium
GTGGGCCTGCGTCTTTCCTGCCGCGCCGTTGCCCCGAACGCCGAGGATGAAGCGCCCGAAGAGCCGATCGCCCCGCGCATCGTGCACCGGGCCGACGGAACCAGCGTGCGCCGCCATGAGGATGACGAGGACGAAGAGGAAGGCTTTGCGCTTTTGACCACGCTCTCGGGCTATGCCGCGCACACGGTCTATTCGATCCGCTCGGCGCTGCGCCGGCGCCGCGAACGCGCCCAGCGCAGCCGCCCCGGCACCATCGCGGCCCTTGCCCGGCGCCTGCGCGAAGATGACGGCATGGCGGACGACTTCGCCCGCATCGAGCCCGGGGAAAGGCACGCCGAGACGCGGCGCGAGCCCGATCTTCAGGGCGCCCGCCCCGCGACCAATCCGCTTTATGCCGATGCAGCGTGCGAGCCCGAGGCTTACCGCCGTTCCGATACGCTGGAAGAGGATGCCCCCTTCGAGGACGATGCCTTTGAAGAGGACATCGGCACCGACTGGCCGCCCCTGCAGGAAGCGGCGATGCCCCGCCACATCGAGGCACCGGTCGTTCCCGCCCGCCGGGTGGAGCCGATGGCGCCGCGCCCCAAGCCGGGCCGCCGGGCCGTTGCCGAGGCCCAACCCTCGCTGCTTGGCCATGACGGCTATGAGCATCCGCCGCTGCATCTTCTGGCCGAAGCGCCGGCAGGCCAGGGCCACACGCTCTCCGACGATGCGCTGGAACAGAATGCGCGCATGCTGGAAGGGGTCCTGGACGATTTCGGCGTGCGCGGCGAGATCATCAATGTGCGCCCCGGTCCTGTTGTGACGCTTTACGAGCTGGAACCGGCCCCCGGCGTGAAGTCGAGCCGGGTCATCGGCCTTGCCGACGACATCGCCCGCTCGATGAGCGCCAAGTCTGCCCGTGTGGCCGTCGTGCCGGGCAAGAACGCAATCGGTATCGAACTGCCGAACGAGAACCGGGACACGGTCTACCTGCGCACCCTGCTGCAGTCGGATGCCTATT
>JAGRKQ010000205.1 GCA_020442235.1 Hyphomicrobiaceae bacterium
CGTCGAGCCCTGCGCGATGGCGTCGGCCATGAAGCGGAAGAAGGTGTAGAACTGGTTCTTGGAATCCCAGGGCACAACGAGGTCGCGCAGCGGCCATTGCAGGAAGGCCGCCGCCCAGAAAAGCGTCACGAGCGCCAGCGCGATCAGGACGCGCGACGTTGTGTTTTCGTCTGCCTGCGCCGACGGAACGTTCGACGCCGTTGCGCGCAGGCGCACGCCGATGCGCCCCGCAAACCAAGCCCCTCTCAACGCTTTACCCTCCCGGCGCGCCTTCTGCGAAGCGTCGCCGAAAGCGTTCATAGCCGAACATTTGACGTTTGTCGCGTGGGACCGCGCCGCTCACGCCGCACTCGCCTTGACACGCAAAGCCGAGTAAACCGGCGCCATGACCACACGGCCCCGCTTCATGATTTCCACCGCCATTCCCTACGCGAATGGCGCGCCGCACATCGGCCACGCCTACGAGCGCATCGCCACCGACGCCATCGCCCGCTTCAAGCGGCTCGACGGCCACGATGTCCTATTCATCACCGGCATGGATGAATACGGGCTGAAGGTTCAGCAGACCGCCGCCCGCGAGGGCGTGACGCCGCAGGAATTCGTCGACAAGGTCGCCGCCGATTTTGCCACGCTGGGCGATCTCCTGAATGCGCCAACCGATGATTTCGTGCGCACCACCCAGCCGCGCCACGCCGCCGCCGTGACCGAAATCTGGAAGCGGATGCAGGCGAACGGCGACATCTATCTCTCGAAATACGAGGGCTGGTACTCGGTTCGCGACGAGGCCTATTTCGACGAGGGCGAGCTGACGACCAATGCCGACGGCAAGAAATTCGCGCCGACCGGCAGCCCCGTGGAATGGATGGAGGAGGAGAACTACCTCTTCAAACTCTCGGCCTATGCCGAAAAGCTGCTCGCCCATTACGAGGCGAACCCGGATTTCATCACGCCGGAAACCTATCGAAACGAGATCGTCGCCTTCGTGAAGCGCGGGCTCGACGATCTCTCGGTGTCGCGCACCAATTTCAACTGGGGCGTTCCGGTGCCGGGCGACCCGAAACACGTGATGTATGTGTGGGTCGATGCGCTGACCAACTACATCACCGCCACGGGCTTTCCCGACCCGCAGGCGCCTCGCGCAAAATTCTGGCCGTGCGACGCGCATGTGATTGGCAAGGACATCACGCGTTTCCATGCGATCTACTGGCCGGCCTTCCTGATGTCGGCGGGCCTGCCGCTTCCCAAGCGGGTCTTCGGGCACGGCTTCCTGTTCAATCGCGGCATGAAGATGGGCAAGTCCGAGGGCAACGTCATCGCGCCGGGCGATCTCATCGAGCAATATGGCGTCGATCAGGTGCGCTATTATTTCATGCGCGAGGTGCCCTTCGGCCAGGACGGCAATTATTCCCACGAGGCCATCGTCCAGCGCATCAATGCCGATCTTGCCAATGATCTCGGCAATCTTGCCCAGAGATCCTTGTCGATGATCGCCAAGAACTGTGCCGGGGCCGTGCCACAGAACGGGCCGGCGAGCGAGGCGGACAAGGCCATTCTGGATGCGGCCGACGCGCTTCTCGGCAAGGCCCGCAGCGCCATCGAGAAACAGGAACTACACGTCATCCTTCAGGCGATCTGGGCGGTCGTTGCCGACGCCAACCGTTATTTTGCCGGTGAAGAGCCCTGGGCGTTGAAGAAGACCGACCCGGAACGCATGGCGACCGTCCTGTGGACGACCGCCGAAGTGATCCGCAACGTCGCGATCCTGACGCAGCCCTTCATGCCGGCCGCTTCGGCGCAGCTGCTCGACCTTCTGGGCGTTGCCGAAGATGCGCGTGGTTTTCCCGCACTTGGCGATGGCGGCCGTCTTGTTGCCGGAACAGCGCTGCCAGCGCCAAGACCGGTGTTTCCGCGCTATGTGGAGGCCGAAGGCGAGGGGACGGCCTGATGCTGGTCGACAGTCACTGTCATCTCGATTTTCCCGATTTTGCCGACGAGCTCGATGCTGTCGTGGATCGGGCCCGCGCTGCCGGCGTCCGGCGCATGGTGACGATCTCGACGCGCGTGCGCCGGTTCGATCAGGTGCGCGCCGTCGCCGAGCGCTATGACGAGGTCTTCTGTTCGGTCGGCACCCATCCGCACAATGCCGATGAAGAAATGGACGTGACGACCGAGGATCTCGTGGCTCTGGCCGCCCATCCGAAGGTCGTCGCCATCGGGGAAGCCGGGCTCGACTATCATTACGACCACGCCGACCGTGCCAATCAGGCGATCGGTCTGCGCCGCCACATTGCGGCCGCCCGGATCACGGGCCTGCCGCTCGTCATCCATGCCCGTTCGGCCGATGACGACATGATTGCGATCCTGCGCGATGAAACCGACAAGGGCGCCTTTCCGGCGATCCTGCATTGCTTTTCATCGGGACGGGCGCTGGCCGAGGCCGGCGTGGCGCTCGGGCTCTATGTTTCCTTCTCGGGCATCCTCACCTTCAAGAATTCTGCCGAACTGCGCGCCATTGCCGCCGACATTCCTGAGGACAGGCTGTTGGTGGAAACCGATGCGCCTTATCTGGCGCCGGTGCCACATCGCGGGCGGCGCAATGAGCCGGCTTATGTTTCGGAAACCGCCAAGGTTCTCGCTTCCGTGCGCGGTGTCGATGAAAAGGCGATCCACGCCATCACCGGGGATAATTTTTTCCGGCTGTTTTCCAAGGTGACGCCACCGTGAGCCCGGCGCGGCGCCTGACCATTCTCGGCTGCGGGTCATCGGCCGGCGTGCCGCGCCTGGCCGAAGGTTGGGGCGCCTGCGACCCGGAGAATCCGAAAAACCGCCGCCAGCGTTGCTCCGTTATGATCGAGCAGGGCTTTGCCGGCAATTGGACGCAGGTGCTCGTCGACACCGGCGT
>JAGRKQ010000206.1 GCA_020442235.1 Hyphomicrobiaceae bacterium
TGGAAGCCGCGCTCGGCATCCTCGAACGCGCCGAAGGCCGGCAGGGCGAAGCGCCCGTCGCTTCGCATCCGGGGCGCACGCGGTTCATCTCGCCGATTGCCGGCGCACCGTCGCGCGTCAGCCGCTCCAGGGCCGCCTTCCGCGAGGCGCTTGCGGCGCGCAGCCCCGAGGACGGGCTGCTGTCGCCGCGCCAGCACGAAATCTTCTACAAGGCGCGGCGGGCCGTTGCCGTCGGGCTGACGGTTTCGGAATTCGTGGTCGAGCCGCTCGGCTATCTCGACCTCGGCGAGAAGAAGCGGTCCGGCGCGCTCTCGGGCAAGGAGGAGACGCGGTTCCGCGAACTGGTGCGTGCGCGGGCGCTGATCGCCTGCTTCACGGCTGCCGCGCATCTTCTGCACACGCTGGGCGCCGCGCCGGCGGGCGAGGCGGCCGATCCCGGCGCGCTTCCGGTCGAGACGGCGCATGATGCGCTGGAAGTCTTCATCGCGCATCTGGCGGAGGCGGCGCGTGCGGCGGCAGATGACGAGGATCTTGCCCCGCGCATCGCCCAGGCGGCCAATGACGTGATCGCGCGGGTCGAGAGTGACGCGCACCGGCTGATGGCCCCGGACCTGCCGGCCTTTGCCGGCACGACCTATGCGGTCGAGACCGACGATTTCCATGTGCGCGGCTTTGAACGTTCAGCGGCGACGAAGGCGAAGAAGCCGCTGGTGATGGCCTTCAAGAAGCCCAACGAGGTCGTCGGCAATCACATCGCCAAGAGTCAGGCGCTGCGCCTTGCCCGCATGCTTGCCGCCTATGACGCGGAGCGGCGGATGAACCCCTTCGTCGAGCTCGGCGGGTTCCTGTTCACCGTCATCGGCGACGGCTTTCCCGGCACCGGCAAGACGACGCTGATCCAGATGACCGCCGGTCTCGTCAAGGATTATGCCGAACTGGCCGGGCTTGCCTTCACCTATGAGAATTTCGGCATCGACCAGATCTCCGAATATCAGGGCAAATCGGGCCAGAACGCCAAGGCTTTCATCGAGCGCGTGCTCGATCCCTCCGGCATCGGCTTCGGCACCATCGACGATGTCGATCAGGTGGCGGGCCGGCGCGACGACCGCCAGTCCTCCTCCGGCCAGCAGGAAGTGACGGCGGTGCTGATGGAGGCCTTTTCCGGCGCGGGAACGGTGGTGCGGGGCAATGCCTCCTTCGCCATGTTCTCCAACTATCCGGAAAAGGTCGACGACGCGCTGCGCCAGCGTGCCGGTGGGCGCTGGCTTGTCGACGGGCCGCAGACCGAGGCCGACTACATCGACCTCTTCCACCTGCTTCTCGGCAAGAACCATGAAATCCCGCTCGGCGATCACGATCTTTACGCCGCACAGGAGCTGAAAAGCGCCGTTGCCAAGAGCTATGAAGGGCATTCGGAGCCGCAGGAAGACGGACTCAAGGCGGTCTATGAGCGCATCATCGGCGTGGCCGGCCAACCGGCGACGCTGGCCGATGTCGGGCGCTACCTGCATGCGATCCGTGTGGTCGAACCGCGCTTCACCGGCCGTGCGATCAAGAACGTCACCGACGCGATCAAGATGCGCGCGCTCGACGTCGATCTTCCCGATGTCTGGTTCGAGACGCCGGACGCGTTCCTCAGAAAATCCTATGACGACAAGCTGGCGATGGTGCGCGCGCTGCAAAAGCCGATCACGCTGCCGATGATCGTGCAGGAGATCAACCGCTACGCCGATTCCGAGTTCCGCTATTCGGACACCTCCGACGAAGCGGCGATCAACGGGATGATCCGCGATCACCGCCTGCGTTCGGAAGCCGCCCGGCGCATCGGCGAAGGGGAGGGCTGATGGAACGCCTGATCCGCGCCGGCCTGCGCTATGGCGGGCTCCTGCACATCGACGATCCGCATCTGATCGGGCGCTACAACCGGGCGCTGGAAGCTTTCGGCCTGCGGCCGACCATGCTGCCGGATTTTTACATCGACGCCTCGGGCTATTCGGTCGAGGTGGGGCTGGAACTGGGGGACGAGGCTTATCTCGATCCGCTCGGAGTGAACCGGCGGTTCATCATCCTGTCGCCCGACCAGTATGACCTTCCTCTGCTGCGGACGAGTTTTTCCGCCGACGGGCAGATCTGGCGCGCCTTCTTCAAGGAGAACCGCCCGGTGATCCAGGCGGCGACGCTGCGCGATGCGCTCTATGGCGAGATCGAGAACCTCGTCTTCGACGTGCGCGATCCGGGCGACGTTCTGGCGATCCGCACCGTCTCCTTCAATGTCAGGACGCCGAGCGGGCTCATCGAACGAGCGGCCGAGCTGGAGCGCCAGATCGCCCGCTTCCGCACCGAGCCAATGGTGTGGCGCAACGAGGCGCTGATGCAGACCATCGTTGCCGGCGCGCGCGAGGTGGGCGACGTGCGCCGCAACGGCTTTGCGCTTGCCAAAACCGATTTTGCCTGGCCGCGCAGCTTCTGGACGGCGCATTTCGGCGGCGCCTATGTGTTTGCAACCGATTCCGGCCCGGTGCTCGTCGGCGATCCGGACGTCCTGAAGCCGGTGCCGCCCGGCGCTTCGGTGGTTGCCGTTCACGAGACGCCGGTGCTGTTTTCATTGCTGGGCGACAATGCGCTGATGGCGCCCTTCGATGGCAGCTGGCTGATCGACAGCGGCATCCTTGCGCATCGCCTGCGGCTTCTGGTCGCCGAGCTTCTGGCGCGCGGCGGATCGGAGTTCGATCTGTCGCTTCTCAAAGACGATGCCGGCCTGTCGCGGGCGATCACCGGCAACATGGCGCGGCTCGGCGCGGATCAGCGCTTCCGGGCGATTTCGGAAATGCGCGCGCTTCTAGCCTCTGGCGGCAACGCGGAAGGGTTCGAGCAACACCTTCCCGCCGAGCAGCGCTTCATGTTCCGGCGTGCGCTGCCGGACATCGAGGGCGCAGGCGACGTCAACCGGCTGATCGTGGAGCATCTGCCCTTCGATACGCTCTCCACCTTCATTCTCGACAAGCGCCGCTTCTACGAGATCTATGACAGCTTCGACGACCGGCTCCGGGCCTTCACCGTCGACTACATCACCCAACATTATGCCCCGGCGGGAAGCGACCGCTGGCGCATCCGCGCCAAGGTGCGCGAAACGCTCTTCGGCCTGCACTGAAGCGGACCTGAGACCCGAAAGGAGGCCTCGATGCTCGACCCCCTCATTGCCTGGATCAAGAGACTGTGGCGCGGCTTCATCGCGCTGTTTTCCTGGCGCCTGCCGGCGCCGGAAGAGGGCGGGCCGGAAAGTTTCCGCAAGACGCGCACCGCCGGCCGGGTGGCCTGGCGGGGCTCGCTGCTTCTGATCATCATCCTCTTCCTGTTGTGGAACGTCTCGTTCTTCTGGGCGACGCTCGTGTGGTCGAACCACTCGCTGACCTATCCGCAGCAGGTTCTGCGCCAGAGCGGTCTCGTCTCGGCGGGCGAGGCGGTGACGACGGAAGGCGGGACGCAGGAGACGCGCACCTGCGACCGCTCGCAGATCGTTGCCGTCCAGGCCTATCTCCTCACCTATCTGACCGAGGACAATGACTGGATCCCCTCGATGCCGCAGTTCAAGATCGGGCTGCTCGGATTTGCCTCCTGGGATGCGACGCCGTTCTTCGACAACAAGGCATCCTTCCAGATCGGCGTCATGGAAGCGCAGCGGCGCGTCGCGGTGGAACTGACCGATGTTCTGGGCCGCGAGCGCGGCACGTCGGTGATCGATCAGGATCTTCAGGCGGCGCGCGGACGGCTTCAGTTCGACGAGCGCACCTGGGTCTTCAATCCCTTCGACGACCAGCGCCCCTTCGGGCCGGTGCAGTCGACGCCGGGCTATTATGCCGGCGCCATTCCGCTCTATGAGCGCTTCAACGACCGGCTGGAGCGCTGCGAGGCACTGTTCGATGCGCGCGCGGATAATCTCTACCAGTTCCTTGACCGGGTCGCGAACGACATCGGCTCGACCGTCGATCAGCTGGCCCGCCGTTCCACCGGCGAGCGTTACGACCCGGCCACCGACACCTTTGTCGATGCGGAAGGCAATGATCGCGGCTGGTTCGACTTCCGGGCCGACAATCTGTTCATGCGCGCGTCCGGCCAGATGTATGCCTATCACGGCATCATGCAGGCGGCGCGGATCGACTTTGCCAATGTGATCGCGGCGCGCGATCTGGCCGACGTCTGGGACCGCATGGAGCAGCACATCGCCGAGGCGGCGGCGCTGAGCCCGCTGATCGTCTCCAACGGGCGCGAGGACGGTTTCCTGATGCCCGACCATCTGTCGATCATGGCCGAGAACATCCTGCGCGCCCGCGCCAACATGACCGAGCTGCGCGATATTCTGGCGCGTTGATCCCGCTACAAGCAGACCGGAAAGGGCGGCCGAGAGCCGCCCTTTTCTTTGTTGTGCTCTTCAGGCGGACTGGTGCGCCTTCACCTCGCGCCGGCGGGCATGCAGCACCGGCTCGGT
>JAGRKQ010000207.1:0-2522 GCA_020442235.1 Hyphomicrobiaceae bacterium
CATGCCGATGGCGGCATGGCCGACATGAGCGTCTTCGATTACATGATGATGATCGAGGACACGCATGTTGAAACGCGCATCGTGGAACTGCGCGAGCGTGCTCCCGACAGCGGCATTTCCGGCAAGGGCGGACGGCTCGTCGGCGTCTCCCTGACCGACATCCTCCCGGATGGCCTGTCGATGGTCTATGCGTTTTTCGACCCCGGCGAGGAGCGCCGCTCGCTCGGCACCTTCATGATCCTCGATCACATCCGCAAGGCGCGGCAGCTGGGCCTGCCCTATCTCTATCTCGGCTACTGGATCGAAGGTTCGCGCAAGATGGAATACAAGCGCCGCTTCCAGCCGCAGGAAGACCTGACGGCGACAGGCTGGCTGCGCGCGCCGGCTTCTCCCGTGTAAAAACGGCACTAGCCGCCGAAGCGATTGGTGCGCGGAAAGCCCTGCGGCGCCATGCGGCCGGCCGATGCCCTGTCGCTGCACCATTCGGCGAGGTCGTCGAGGCTGCGCGTATATTGCCGTCCGGCGCTGTCGGTCCAGGTCAGGCCGTCCGCGCCCTTGAACACCTTCACATCGGCGATGCCGCCATCCTTGTAGCGTTGCAGCCGCACGCCCTTGCCACGCGTCATCTCCGGCAGTTGATCGAGCGGGAAGACGAGCAGCTTGCGATTGCGCCCGACGATGGCGACGGTATCGCCCTCGGCTTCGGCGATGCGGGCCAGTTCGTCGCCGCCATCGACACCGAGCACCTGCTTGCCCTTGCGAGTGCGGGCGACGATCTCTTTTTCGGGCACGACGAACCCGCGTCCCGAAGCGGCAGCCAGAAGCAGCTTGCCCTCGGGCCGGAAGACGCGGAGGCCGACAATATCCTGCCCCTCTTCCAGATCGACCATGAGCCGCAAAGGTTCGCCATGGCCGCGCCCGCCGGGAAGCGCATTGGCCGAAAGCGTGAAGACCTTGCCGCCGGTCGAGAACAACAAAAGCTCGTCGGTCGTTTCCGCCTTGAGGGCGAATTTCAGGCTGTCGTCCTGCTTGAAGGTCAGGCTTGAAGTGTCGTCCGCATGCCCCTTGAGCGCGCGAACCCAGCCCTTGGCGGAGACGATCACGGTGATGGCCTCGCGCTCGATCATGGCCTTTTCGATGTCGGCCACATCATGCGCGGGGGCATCGCCAAAGCCGGTGCGGCGGCGGCCGAGAGCCGTATCCGGGCCGAAAGCCTTGATGAGATCCTTCAGTTCGCCGTCGATGGCGCGCCTTTGCAGGCCTTGCGAGCCGAGAAGCTCTTCCAGACGCTTGCGTTCGGTTTCGAGCGTGTCACGCTCCCTGGCGATCTCGATCTCTTCCAGCTTGCGCAGTGAGCGCAGGCGCATGTTGAGGATCGCTTCCGCCTGCCGATCCGTCAGATCGAAGCGCCGGATGAGCACGGGCTTGGGCTCATCCTCGTTGCGGATGATCGCGATCACCTCGTCGAGATTGAGATAGGCGACGAGCAGGCCGCCGAGGATTTCCAGCCGGTCTTCGATCTTGCCGAGCCGATAGCCGCTGACGCGCCGCAGCACCTCGAAGCGGTGCCCGAGCCACTCCAGCAGCACCTCCGAAAGCCCCATCACCTTCGGCACGCGCCCGCCCGAGAGCACGTTCATGTTGAGCGGAATGCGCGATTCCAGGTCGGTGACGCGGAAGAGCTGTTCCATCAGAAGCGCCGGATCGACGCTGCGGCTCTTCGGCTCCAGGACGACGCGGATGTCTTCGGCCGATTCATCGCGCACATCGGCGAGCATGGGCAGTTTGCGCGCCGCCAGAAGCTCGGCGATCTTTTCGATCAGCCGGCTCTTCTGGACGAGATAGGGAATCTCGGTGACGACGACGACATAGGTGCCGCGCCCGGTCTCCTCGCGCTCCCAGCGTGCCCGCAGACGAAAGCCGCCGCGCCCGGTGCGATAGGCCTCGGCGAAACTTTCGGTCGGATCGACCAAAACGCCGCCGGTGGGGAAATCCGGCCCGCGCACCGCCGTCAGAAGCGTTTCGACCGGCGTTTGTGGGTCCTTCAGAAGCAGCCGCGCCGCCTCGCACAATTCGCTGACATTGTGCGGGGGGACGGAGGTCGCCATGCCGACGGCGATGCCACTCGATCCGTTGGCGAGAAGATTGGGAAAGGCGGCGGGAAGGACGACGGGCTCCTTTTCCGAGCCGTCATAGGTCTCGCGGAAATCAACCGCCTCCTCGTCGATCGCCTCGAGAAGACGCATGGCAACGTCAGTCATGCGCGCTTCGGTGTAACGCATGGCGGCGGCGTTATCGCCATCGACATTGCCAAAATTGCCCTGCCCTTCGACGAGCGGGTAGCGCACGGCAAAATCCTGCGCCAGACGCACAAGCGCGTCATAGACCGACTGATCGCCATGCGGGTGGAACTTGCCGATGACATCGCCGACGACACGCGCCGACTTCTTGAAACCCTGCCCCGGATTGAGGCGAAGCTCGCGCATCGCATAGACAAGCCGGCGGTGCACCGGCTTCAGCCC
>JAGRKQ010000207.1:2545-8802 GCA_020442235.1 Hyphomicrobiaceae bacterium
GCCAGATAGCGCTCTTCCAGCGCCGTGGAGAGGTCAATCGGCTCAATCGTGCCGGGATCGCGAATCGGGTTCTTTCCCATGCCTTCTGCGATAGCGGAGGGGCCATGTCCCCTCAAGCATCGCCGCGTCCAAGACGGGCGCGGATCGTCATGCGGGTGTCCGGTTCGCCGACAAGACGCGGCTCCCAGACATGGCGGCGCAGGAAATGGCCCGTCAGGGCGAGGCCGGCGGCAAGATCGGCGCGCTCCGCGCCCGCCCGGCTGTCCTTGAGAAAGGCCGGCAAGGCCAGAAGGCGTTCAAGATAGGGCTCTGCGACCGCTTGGGTCACCGCCCGGCCGGTGTTGGGCGAAACATGCGTCAGCCCTTCGCTCATGCCGCTGACGGCGCAGCGCGCCACATCGAGGCCGAAGCCCAGTTCTTCCAGAAGCCGAAGCTCCAGCCGCACCAGAAGGGCCAGCGCCAGTTCCTCGTCTTCCAGATGGTCGAGAAGGATGGTGGACGCGGTGAACAGCGCCGGGTGCGGATCGCGCTCCGGCAAGAGCCTCAGATGCGCGGCGAGCGTCTGCACGACATCGAGCCGCCAGGGCGCTTCGATCAGCTCGGCGGCGCGCATCCGTTCGGCTTCCACCGCATAGGCGCCCAGATGATCCTCAAGCCGGGCCCGCCAGGAAAGAAGCACCGTATTGCCACACTGAAGCAGCGGCCCGAAACGCCGTCCGCGCCCGCCCCGCACCAGGCCCAGATGGCGGCCATGTTCGGCCGTCATGGCCTCCACGATCAGACCGGATTCGCCGAACCGCCGCGTGCCCAGAATGATGCCCCGGTCGGTCCAGTCCATGGCGGCTCAGTCCGTTGGAAAGGCGATGCCGATTTCCCGGTAGCGGGCAGGATCGTCCGCCCAGCCCTCACGCACCTTGACGAAGATGAAAAGGTGCACCGGCTGGCCGGCCGCTTCGGTGATCTCGCGCCGGGCCTGGGTGGAAATCCATTTCAGGGTCTGCCCCCCCTTGCCGATGACGATCTTCTTCTGGCTGTCGCGGGCGACATAGATGGTCTGTTCGACGCGGGCGGAACCGTCCTTGCGGGTCGTCCACTGCTCGGTTTCGACATGGGTCTCGTAGGGCAGTTCCTGATGCAGGCGCTCGAAGATCTTCTCGCGGGTGATTTCGGCGGCCAGAACCCGCAAGGGCGCGTCGGCGACCTGATCTTCCGGGTAGAGCCACGGGCCGGGCGCAACGTGCGCGGCCAGATAGCGCATCAGGTCTTCGCTGCCGTCGCCTTCCAGCGCGGAGATCATGAAGGTCGCCTCGAAGCGGGCCATTGTGTTGAGTTCGCCCGCCAGCGCCAGAAGTGTGTCGCGGCGCACGAGGTCGATCTTGTTGAGGACGAGGATCTTCTTCTTGCCGATCCCGGAAAGCGGCGTCAGCTGCTCGCGCAGTTCATCGGTCAGCCCCTTGCGGGCATCGACCAGAAGCGCCACCGCATCGGCTTCGCGCGCCCCGCCCCAGGCGGTCTCCACCATGGCGCGGTCGAGACGCCGCTTCGGGCGGAAGAGGCCCGGTGTATCGACGAAAATGATCTGCGACGATCCATGCAGGGCGATGCCCCGCACCGTCGCGCGCGTCGTCTGCACCTTGTGGGAGACGATGGCGATCTTCTCCCCGACGAGGCGGTTGAGCAGCGTCGACTTGCCGGCATTGGTCGCGCCGATGAGTGCAATGAAGCCGCAGCGCGTCCCGGCGGTCTCCGGCGAGGTGTCTTCAGGGGCCATCACGAGGCTTCCGTTTCAAGGCGTTTGAGGAGCAGCGCCGCAGCGGCCTGCTGGCCGGCGCGCTTGGATGGGCCGCTGGCCCGTTCGGCCCGTCCCGTGCCGTCGCGCACCTCGATGTCGAAGACGGGCGCATGGTCCGGGCCGGAGCGGGAAACGATCGTATAGACGGGCGCGGCCAGTCCTCGCCCTTGATACCATTCCTGCAACCGCGTCTTGGGATCGCGCTGGACGCTTGCGACTTCGGCAAGGCGGGTGTTCCAGTGACGCAGGATGAAGGCGCGCGCGGCTTCAAATCCGCCATCGCGGTAGAGCGCGGCAATCACCGATTCCATCATGTCGGCGAGGATCGCGGCACGGGCGCGGCTTGCCTTGCGCGCTTCCCCCTCGCCCCAATGGGCAAAGCGGCCAAGCCCGATCTCCTCGGCAATCGCCGCCAGCGTCTCGGCGCGAACAAGCGCATTGAGCCGCACGGCCAGATCGCCTTCCTCATCCTCCGGGAAAGCCTTGATGAGCGCATCGGCCACCACCAGGGACAGGACGCGATCACCGAGAAATTCCAGCCGCTGATAGGTCTTCTCCGGCGCCGGAGCGCCCGAAGGCAAGGCACTGGCGTGCGTCAACGCCCTGCGAAACAGCGCCTCGTCGCGGATGTCATGGCCCAGCAGTGCGGCAAGGCCCCTGCCCGGCGCCTCATCTGTCATCGGCTTACAGCAGCTTGAAGATGCGGCCGAAGCGGATCGAGCTCCAGTCGGACCGGGAGAAGAAGATGACGTCGGCACGGCCGATCAAATTCTCAAAGGGCACATAGCCGACCCGGTCGAGGAAACGGCTGTCCGTCGACTGGTCGCGGTTGTCGCCCATCATGAAGTAATGGCCTTCCGGCACCACATATTCGGCCGGGCGGCCATCCACGGCGAGGTCGGGCGGCGGCATGTTGTCGGCAAAGCCGTCATCGAGAAGATCAAGAACGTTGTAGCTGACGCCGTTGGGCAGCGTCTCGCGGAACTGGCGCACCGAACGACCGGACTGCTCATCGACGAAATCCTCGATGCGCTCGCGCACGACTTCCTGATCGTTGATGTAGACGACGCCGTCGACAATGCGGATGCGGTCTCCGGGCAGGCCGATCACGCGCTTGATGTAGTCGGTCTCGCCATCGGCCGGCAGGCGGAAGACGATGATGTCGCCGCGCTCGGGCTGATCGCCGAGGATTCGTCCCTCGAACAGATCCGGGCTGAACGGAAAGGAATACCGCGAATAGCCATAGGAGAACTTCGAGACGAGCACATAGTCGCCGATCAGAAGCGTGCCCAGCATCGAGCCGGAAGGGATCGAAAAGGGCTGGTAGAGGAAGGTGCGCACCACCACCGCAATCAGAAGCGCCTGCACAACGATGGAGACGATTTCGCCAAAGCCACCCTTGGCCCGCGTCTCGCTTGCCGTTTTCTCGCTCACAATTCACCTCGTTGATGTCGGCACTTCAAGCCTGATGCGTCTTAGCCGAGCAAACCGCCGGGGGCAATCAAAGACCGCGCAGCGGCAGCGCTTCAATGATGACAACAGCCATCGACAGGGGGCCGTCATCGGTCATGGTGAGGTGGATGTGCGCCTGCATGCCTTCCGGCGTCATCGCCTCAAGGCGGCGCGCAGCCCCTCCCGTCAGGATCAGGGTCGGCTGCCCGGATGGCCGATTTGTGACGCCCATGTCACGCCAGGCAACACCCTGGCGCATGCCGGTGCCGAGCGCCTTGGAACAGGCCTCCTTGGCGGCAAACCGCTTGGCAACGGTCGCCACGGGATTGGCCTTGCGGAAGGCGCGTTCGCGTTCGCGCGCCGTATAGACCCGGTCCAGAAACCGTTCGCCGAAACGCTCCAGCGTCTTCTCGATCCGCCGTGCATCGCAGATGTCGTTGCCGATGCCGAGGATCACTGGCCCTCTCCGGGGGTGTCGCGCCTGTCCTCGACCACGTCGCGGCGCAGTGCCTCGATGGCACGGATACGGGCCTTTTCCTCGCGCACATGCAGCCGGCGGGCCTGATAGCCGGACACCGCCCGCGAGACCAAACCATAGGAAAGGACCGCAGCAGCAAGGCCGAGCGGCAGCGATCCCAGCAGCATCGGCTCGAAGACGGGCCACATGCGGTCAAAGAAGTGGTGCAGGCCGTTCAGCGAATAATCCGTCGGTGCATGCAGGACAGGCGCATTGTTGCCGCCGCCGAAAGCATGGCCCAGCATGAGCCGACCGGCTTCATAGGTTCCCGCCCAGATGAAGGGAAAGGTGATCGGATTGCCGATCGCCGTGCCGATCGCCGAAGCCAGAAGATTGCCCCCGATCACCATGGCGATGAGCGCGGCAAGGATGAAATGAAACCCGAGCAATGGCGTGAAACTGGCAAAAACGCCGGACGCCACACCAAGGCCGATGGCCGTTGGCGTTGCTGACAGCCTCAGAACTCGCTTCAAGTAATAGGCAGAAGACCTTGCAAAACTTGTTCTTGGCCACAGCGCGATGCGCATGCGCTCTGAAAGTCCTGGTCGTTCGCGGCGGCGAAACAGCATGATCCGGCCTCAGCTCAGCCCACGACTTCCCGGCTTGATGGCGGGTGTTGCGGCAAGTTCCGGCGGCAGCGCATCGGCCGGATAGGCCGGCACTTCATACTCGGCCAGAGCGATCAGCGGCACGCCGACATCGGCCTTGCCGGCGGAACGGTCAATGAGACAGCCGCAGGCGAGAACCTCCGCACCTGCCTCGCGCAGCGCGGCCACAGCCTCGCGCACGGAAAGGCCCGTCGTCACGATGTCTTCGACGATGACCACTTTGGCGCCCTTTTCCACCGAGAACCCGCGCCGCAGGCGAAAGCTGCCCTCCTCGCGCTCGACCCAAAGGAAACGCCCGCCCATCTGCCGCGCGGTTTCATAGGCCGGCACGATGCCGCCCACCGCCGGACCGACGATCCAGTCGCAGGCTCCATAGCCTGCGGCGGCAAGCTTCTCGCCCAGCGCCTTGCAGAGACGGGCCGTCTTTTCCGGCGAGCGGTAGACAAGCGCCTTTTGCAGAAAGACGGGACTGTGCAGACCGCTCGACAGAACGAAATGGCCTTCGAGGATCGCATCCTCGGAGCGGAAGATGTCGAGAACGTCGTCGCGCGAAAGGGTCATCGAATGCCGGTCCTTTTGGTCTTGTTCAGCCGGTGTAACGGTCGGCCGCGCTCACCACGGAGGAGGAACGCAGCTGCGCCAGGATGCGGTTGAGGTGTTTCACATCGCTGACTTCAAGTTCAATGCGCATATCGGTGAAATCGCCGCTTCGGCGTGTCATCTGCAACGTGTCCACATTGGCGCGGTTTTCGGCAATCATCGAGGCGATGGTGGCGAGCGTTCCGGGCTCATTGATGGCGGTGACGTCAATGGTGGCGGCAAAGCGCTGCTGGTCGCCGATGTCCACGTCCCAGCGCACATCGAGCCAGCGCTCCGGTGTGCCGTCGAACTGCGACAGCTGCGGGGAATGGATGGGATAGACGGTGATGCCCTCGCCCGGCGTCAGGATCCCCACGATCCGGTCACCGGGGATGGCGCCGCCCTCGGGGGCAAAGCGGATCGGCATGTCGCCCTTCAGGCCGCGGATCGGCAACGCCTTGCCATTGGCCTCGCCCTTCTTCCTGAAACCGGGAAAGCGGAACTGGAGGCTTGAGCTTTTCTTCAGCCCGAACCAGCCATCGGCGCTGTCCGGCGCGGGGCCAGTGCGGCGATGGCCGTCATCCTCGGGCGAAACGGCCTTCAGGACATCTTCCGAAGACAGCTCGCCCCGTCCGACCGCGGCATAGATGTCCTCCAGCGTCTTGTGGGCAAGACGGCCCGCCATCATTTCCAGCTGGGTCTCGTCGAGCTTGATCTCCATGCGCTTGAAGGCCCGTTCCAGAACCTGCTTACCCAGCCCGGCATATTGGCGCCGCACCGCCAGTTTCGTCGCCCGCCGGATCGCGCCGCGCGCCTTGCCGGTCACCGCGATTTGCTCCCAGGCCGGAGACGGAACCTGTGCCGGCGAGGTGATGACCTCCACTTCGTCGCCGTTCTGCAAGGGCGTGAACAGCGGCATCAGACGGCCATTGATCTTGCAACCGACGCAGGTGTCGCCGACCACGGTGTGGACAGCATAGGCGAAATCGATGGAGGTGGCGCCGCGCGGCAGCGCAATCACCCGCCCCTTCGGCGTGAAACAGAAAACCTGATCCTGAAAAAGCTCCAGCTTGGTGTTTTCCAGAAAGTCTTCAGCGCCCTCGTCGCTGTCGAGCAGTTCCACGGTGCGGCGCAGCCAGGAAAAGGCGCGGCTGTCGCTGAGGCGCTGTTCGGGACGCGAGCGGCCGCTGCCATCGTCCTTGTAGAGCGCATGCGCGGCGATGCCGTATTCGGCGACCTGATCCATTTCATGCGTGCGAATCTGCAATTCCACGCGCTGCGATCGCGGGCCGATCACCGTCGTGTGCAA
>JAGRKQ010000020.1:0-4935 GCA_020442235.1 Hyphomicrobiaceae bacterium
TTAATCGGTCTATGCACAGGCCGGGCGCTGTTCTGGCCAAGCCGGGGAAAGTGTGTTAATCACCGCGCGCCCTCGCCGACGGCCCGACTGGCAGGCGGTAGAGGCGCGTCGGCGGTTGCCGCGAGAAACAACAGCAGCGTCGGTGCAGGGGGATTGACGCGGGCCCACCCGTCCCGTCATGAAGCGCAACAACGGACAAGCCGCCCATATCGGCGCGGCAACCATGAAAGAGGTCGAGGCGACAATGAGCGACATTGCCGAGCGCGTTAAGAAGATCGTGATCGAGCATCTGGGCATCGAAGCCGAGAAAGTCACGGCGAATGCCAGCTTCATCGATGATCTTGGCGCGGACAGCCTGGACACCGTCGAGCTCGTGATGGCTTTCGAGGAAGAGTTCAACGTCGAGATCCCGGACGACGCTGCCGAGACCAT
Source organism: Hyphomicrobiaceae bacterium (assembly GCA_020442235.1). Lineage (GTDB taxonomy): Bacteria > Pseudomonadota > Alphaproteobacteria > Rhizobiales > MH13 > JAGRKQ01. The sequence continues at coordinate 433 of JAGRKQ010000020.1, forward strand.
TCTGACGGTCGGCGACGCCGTGAGCTTCCTGGAGAAGGCCTCGCAGGCCTGATCGGCCCGCGAGCGCATTCCTGAACATGACCGATGGGGGCTGAGGCCATGCGGCGCGTTGTCGTCACCGGACTTGGTATTGTCTCCCCCCTCGGCACTGGCATCGAAACAGCCTGGTCCCGGCTCACCGCAGGTGAGAGCGGGGCCGTGCGCGTTACGGGCTTTGAGGTCGAGGATCTTGCCTGCCGGATCGCCTGCGTCGCACCGCGGGGAACGGGCCCGGGCGCGTTCGATCCCGACCGGGTGATGGACCCGAAAGAGCAGCGCAAGGTCGATGATTTCATCATCTACGCGATGGCCGCTGCCGAAGAGGCGTTGAAGGACGCCGGCTGGGCGCCGGAAAGCTATGAGGACCAGACCCGTTCGGGCGTCCTCATCGGTTCCGGCATCGGCGGCATCGAAGGCATCGTCGAAGGCGGCATGATCCTGAAGGAGAAGGGCCCGCGCCGCGTCAGCCCCTTCTTCATTCCGGGTCGCCTCATCAATCTGGCGAGCGGCTACGTCTCCATCCGCCATGGCCTCAAGGGGCCCAACCATGCCGTCGTGACGGCCTGCTCGACCGGAGCGCACGCCATCGGCGATGCGGCCCGTCTGGTGGCGCTCGGCGATGCCGATGTCATGGTGGCCGGCGGCACCGAATCCCCCATCAGCCGCGTTTCCCTGGCCGGCTTTGCCGCCTGCCGCGCGCTGTCGACCAATTTCAACGACGAGCCGACACGCGGTTCGCGCCCCTATGACAGGGACCGCGACGGGTTCGTCATGGGCGAGGGCTCGGGCATCGTCGTGCTGGAAGCGCTGGAGCATGCGCTGGAACGCGGCGCGAAGATCTATGCCGAAATCGTCGGCTACGGTCTTTCCGGCGATGCCTATCACATCACCGCGCCTTCCGAGGATGGCGACGGAGCCTATCGCTGCATGATGGCGGCCATCCGCCGCGCCGGCATCGCGCCGGAAGAGATCGACTACGTCAATGCGCATGGCACATCGACGCCGCTGGGCGACGAGATCGAACTGAAGGCGGTGGAGCGCGTCATGGGGTCTGCCGCCAGCGGGCTGACCATGTCCTCGACCAAGTCGTCCATCGGCCACCTTCTCGGCGCGGCCGGCGCCGTGGAATCGATCTTCTCGATCCTGGCGATCCGCGACGGCATCATTCCGCCGACGCTCAATCTCGACAATCCGTCGGTGGATACGCCGATCGACCTCGTTCCGCACAAGGCCAAGCGCAAGGACGTGCGCATCGCGCTGTCCAATTCCTTCGGTTTCGGCGGCACGAACGCCTCGCTGGTCATGCGCGCCTATGAGGGCTGATGCGTCCGGTCCTGCCGGGCGGGGTGGCCTGCGCCCTCTATGTCGCCACAATCGCTCGCGCATAAGAACAGCGCTGCAGGATCGGGCCGCAACGGCCGGTTCCCGGCTGTCCCACCGGTTTGCTGAAGAAGGTTCGCAATGACGACGCCCTTTTCCGAAGAGCCGCCCGCACAGAACGGACCCGGTGCCCACGGGCATGACCTGCCCCAGCCGAAGAGCCCGCGCGAAGCGCTCCAGCCGGAAGACGTGCCGCCGCCGCCGAAAGCGTCGAGCCGCGCCCGCCACCCCTGGCTCGTCTTCTTCAACGGCATGTTTTCCATGGCGCTGCTGGCGGTGATCGCGCTGGGCGTCGTCTTGATCATCGGCCAGCATCAGTTCGCTTCGCCCGGCCCCTTGCAGGAAGAGCGCACCATGCTGATCACGCGCGGCATGGACACCCGCACCATCGCCGCCCAGCTTCAGCGCAACGGCGTCATCGACAATGAACACCTGTTCCTGGCCGGGCTTTTCGCCTACCGGGTGCATGGCGACCTGAAGGCCGGCGAATACATCATCCCGGCCCATGCCTCGATGGCCGAGGTGATGAGCATCCTCGTCGAGGGCCGTGCCGTCCTGCATTCGGTGACGATCCCGGAGGGCTGGACCAGCGCCCAGATCGTCGCGCATCTGAACGCGCAGGAGCTGCTTGTCGGCGAGATCACCGATGTGCCCGAGGAAGGCACGCTCCTGCCGGAAACCTACAAGTTCACCCGCGGCACCAACCGCAACGAGGTGCTGCGCCGCATGCGCCGCGAGCGCGACCGCGTGCTGGAAGAGGTCTGGTCGCGCCGCGCCGAGGGGCTTCCCGTCTCGACGCCGGAAGAGCTGGTAACACTGGCCTCGATCGTGGAGAAGGAAACCGGCCGGGCCGACGAGCGCACGCGGGTCGCCGCGGTTTTCGTCAACCGTCTCAATCAGGGCATGCGGCTTCAGTCCGACCCGACGATCATCTACGGGCTTTACGGCGGCGATGCCTGGACGGAGGCGCGCTCCATCACCCGTGCCGAGCTGGATGCGCCGAACGCCTATTCGACCTACCAGATCTTTGGCCTGCCGCCGGGCCCGATCGCCAATCCGGGCCGGGCCTCGCTGGAAGCGGTGGCCAATCCCTCGCGCACGGGCGATCTGTTCTTCGTGGCCGACGGCACCGGCGGACATGCCTTCGCCGAGACGCTGGAAGAGCACAACCGCAACGTCGCCCGCTGGCGGCGCATCGAGGAACAGCGCCGGCAGGCCGCACCCGCGACCGGCCAGTGACGCTGCCAGGGCAGGCCGGGGGAACCGATGACGGTCAATTCCATGACGGGCTTTGCCCGCGTCGAGGGCGGTTACGAGACGACCGGCTGGGCGCTGGAGATCCGCTCGGTCAACGGGCGCGGCGCGGATGTGAAGCTGCGCCTGCCGCAAGGTTTTGAAAGCATCGAGGCGCCGCTGCGCAAATGCGTTGCCAGCGTCGTGCGGCGTGGCTCCGTGACGCTTTCCCTCAACACCCAGTCGCGTGATGCCTTGCCGGAGGTGCGCTTCAACGCCGCCCTGCTCAACAGCCTGATGGAGCAGGGCGATGCGCTGGCGCGTGCACGCGGCGAAACCCCGCCGCCGCTCTCGGCCTATCTGTCGCTGCGCGGCGTTGTCGACAGTGCCATCGAGGCGGCCCCGGATGCGGCGGATCTGGAAGCGCGCGATGCCGCGCTTCTCGCCGATGCGGAACGGTTGATGACCGCCTTTGCGGCGATGCGCGCCAGCGAGGGCGCACAGCTTCTTGGTGTTCTCACCGGCCAGCTGGATGAAATGCAGCGCCTTCGCGACGAGGCCGCCGCCCGCCCGGAACGCAGCGTCGAGGCGGTTCGCCAGCGCCTTGGCGATCAGGTCGCCGCCCTTCTGGAAGCATCGCCCCGGCTGGACGAGGCGCGTCTTCACCAGGAAGCGGCGCTGCTGGCCACGAAAGCCGACATCCAGGAAGAACTCGATCGGCTCGATGGACACATCGCGGCGGCGCGGGCGCTCTTTTCCGAAGATGGAGCCATTGGCCGCAAGCTCGATTTCCTCGCCCAGGAAATGAACCGCGAGGCCAACACGCTCTGCTCCAAGTCGCCGAGCCGTGAAATGACGGCGATCGGGCTTGCGCTCAAGGCCGTGATCGATCAGTTCAAGGAACAGCTTCAGAATATCGAGTGAGGACGCCGTGGCGACCGAACAGCCTGCCCGCCGGGGCATGATCCTTGTCCTGTCCTCGCCCTCGGGCGCCGGAAAGTCTTCGCTCGCCCGCACCCTGCTCCAGACCGACGATCGGTTCGAGCTTTCGGTCTCGGTGACGACGCGCGCCAAGCGGGCGAGCGAGATCGAGGGAACGCATTATCATTTCCTGACACGTGAAGAGTTCGAGGCGGCGCGTGATCGGGGCGACCTGCTGGAATGGGCGGAGGTCCACGGCAATTTCTACGGAACGCCCAGGGCGCCGGTCGAAAAGGCGCTGGGCGAAGGACGCGACATTCTTTTCGACATCGACTGGCAGGGAACCGAGCAGGTGCGCGCGGCCATGCCGGCTGACACGGTGACGATCTTCATCCTGCCGCCGTCCTTCACCGAACTGAAGGCGCGGCTGATGCGCCGGGCCGAAGATGCGCCGGAGGTGATCGAGAAGCGCCTTCGCAATGCCGCCGATGAGATCGCCCACTGGCCGGATTATCACGACGTCATCGTCAATGACGACCTCGGCCGGGCCTATCGCGAACTGGTGGGCATCATCGAGGCAGAGCGTCGCCGCCGCGACCGGATCGCCGTCGGCGGAACGCTCGCAGCCAGCCTGCTTCAGGAATCCGGTCGTCCGGCCTGACGCGCTTCTGAGAGGGCATTGGCCAGCGTCACGAAAGTGGCGACGTCGATCTCTTCGGCCCGCTCGGTGCCCTTGAGGCCGGCCTTCTCGAACAGCATCTCCACCGGCCCGATGCCCTTCAATGCGGCGCGCAGCATCTTGCGCCGCTGCCCGAAGGCGCGCGCCACCACCTCTTCCAGCCGGGCCGGATCGACGGCGGCGGGGGCCGTGTTGGGAATGAGTTCGATGACGCTGGATGTGACCTTCGGCGGCGGCACGAAGGCGGAGGG
>JAGRKQ010000020.1:5017-13830 GCA_020442235.1 Hyphomicrobiaceae bacterium
ACGATGCGTTCGGCGACTTCCTTCTGGAACATCAAGGTCAGCGAGCGATAGGCCGGCGGCCAGATTTCCGGCGTCAGCCAGCCGATCAGAAGCTGCGTGCCAATGTTGTAGGGAAGGTTGGCACAAAGCGCCAACGGCCCGTCGGCAAGGCCGGCGACATCGACCTCCATGGCATCGGCAAACAGCGCCTCGAAGCGGCCCGGATAGGCCGCGGCAAGCGCTTCCATGATCGGCCGGCAGCGTTCGTCGCGCTCGATGGCGATGACCTTCTTCGCTCCCTCGTCGAGAAGCGCGCGGGTGAGACCGCCGGGACCGGGGCCGATCTCGATGACGGTCGTCTCCTTGAGGCCCGGAACCGTGCGGGCGATGCGGCCCGTCAGATTGAGATCGAAAAGAAAGTTCTGGCCGAGCGATTTCTTGGCGTTGAGGCCATGCGCGGCGACCACTTCGCGCAGCGGCGGCAGCGCGCTCATGCGCGGTCCCCCGAAAGAAGGTCGGCAAGCCGCAGCGCGGCCAGAAAGCTCTCCGGCGAAGCCTTGCCGCTCGCCGCGATGTCATAGGCGGTGCCGTGGTCGGGAGAGGTGCGCACGAAGGGCAGCCCCAGCGTCACATTCACCGTTTCGTCAAAGGCGATGGTCTTCACCGGGATGAGTGCCTGATCGTGATACATGCACAGCGCCGCATCATAGCCGGCGCGGGCGCGGGGAAAGAACATCGTGTCGGCGGGCAGGGGGCCGAAGGCATCGATCCCTTCCCCGCGAAGACGGGCAAGGGCCGGGCCGATGATGTCGCGGTCTTCAAGGCCCATCGTTGCGCCTTCGCCGGCATGCGGATTGAGACCGGCAAGCGCCAGACGCGGCCGGTCTATGCCAAAGCGCGTCTTGAGGTCGCGCGCCGTGATCCGCGCCGTCTCGACGATGAGGTCAGAGGTCAAGGCACCGGGAACGCGCGACAACGCGATGTGGACCGTGACCGGAACGGTGCGGAGATCCGGCCCGGCCAGCATCATCACCGCACGGGCATCGCGATGACCGGCCTTGCGGGCCCGGTCTTCGAGAAATTCGGTGTGGCCGGGAAAGCCGAAGCCGGCCTCATAGAGCGGCTTCTTGGAGATCGGCGCGGTGACGAGAGCGCGGGCTGCCCCGCACAGCACGGCTTTTGCGCCGCGCTCCAGCGCTTCCAGCGTGGCGGTGGCATCGCCCGCTCCGGGTTGGCCGGGGTTCCCGTCTGCGCGGTTTTCAAGCGCGTCGACGGCAAGAACACCCTTTCCGGAAAGGGCGCCGGTCTCGGTCGTCACCTGGATGGATAGACCCATTGCAGCGGCGCGCCGCTGCATCAGCGCCGGATCGGCAAGAACGCGAAACCCGGGAACATCCGTCCGAAGGGCGGCCATGAGCGTGATATCCGGGCCGATGCCGGCCGGATCGCCCATGGTGACGCATAAGGCTGCGCCGCCAGCGGCCATGACGGCTCAGCGGTCCTGACGGATGATCGTGGCGGAGGCGCGCAGGTCGCGGATATAGCCGCGCGCCATCAGCTCGCCTTCCTCGCTCATCAGCTCGCCCTGCACCTCGCGCTGGGCGGCGGCGGGACCGCGCACCTCGCGCTTGTCGCACACGGCGATCACCTCCACGCCCTCCTGCGTGTCGATGGGCGGCGTCAGGCGGCCATTCGGCGTCTCGGCCAGCGTGTCGCGCAGCTGGCCGCTGACATCGGTTGAAAAGCGCCGCACCGGCTCGCGCACGGCCACATCGCGCAGCTGGCGCACGAGATCGAGGCTGGCGGCACAGGACTGGAAGCGTGAACGCAGCGCCGTAGCCTCACGCCGGCGCTGGGCGCGCACGGCATCGGAAGCTCCCTCGGGAACGACGAAGACGATCGACTGAAGCTGATACTCGGTCACCGTCGGCTCTTCGGCGCCTTCGCGCGCCGCGCCGCTGCGCTCGATCATCGCCGCGACGACATCTTCCTCGCGCACCCGCACCGTGGCGCGGAAGCGGGCCTGAATCACCTGATTCCAAAGAAGCTGCGATTCCAGCCGGTCGATCAGGGTCTGCGGGCTGACGCCAGCCTGACGCAGGCCCTGGCGCAGCTGTGCCGGCGACAGATTGAGCCGCTGGGCGATGGCGTTGAAGGCACCCTGCACCTGCTCGGGGTCGACGCCGATGGAAAGCCGCGCGGCCTCCTGACGCTGAAGGGCCTCGTCGATCAGTTCGTCCTCGGCCCGCCGCTGGGCATCCCCGCCGCGTGCGCCCTGAAGACGCAGGAGCCGCACCCGCGCGTCGATGTCGAAATTGGTGATGGTGGCGTCGTTGACCTTGATCGCGGCGTAGATCGTCTGGGCTTCAGCCGAGGGCACGCCCGGCATGACAAGCGCCACGAGGGAAAAGAAGGCGATGGCGAAACGCACCATGGGGCAATCCTTGTGGTCGCGAAGGGCGAAAGAAGGTCGGGAGCGAAAGATTTAAGCCAAACCGCCCCGTCTCGGGAAGGCGCTAGCGGCAAAGGCAGGCCAAAATACGGCCCCTGACGTCAGTTTTCGGTCCAGTCCGAAAGCCGCGTCGACGTCTGGCCTTCGCCAAGCGTCCTGAGGTCGATGCGCAGCGCCACCGTGTGTCCCGGATCGACGAGATCGGAATAGCGGTTGCGCGTGTTGGTATAGGTGAGGGCGATCGACAGACACTCGTCGTCATAGGCAAGCCCGACGCTGGTGGAAATCAGCGATGTGTTGTCGATGTCGTAGGTCGTGCCGCCATAGACGCGCCAGTAGTCGGCGAAGCGCACCGAAAGCGAGCCACTCACCTGCTGGCGGTCGTCGAAGACGGTGTGGCTCGGCCGGGCGGCAAGATAGGCATAGCGCACGCCGCCGCTCACCGGGCCTTGCGCGAAGCTGGCAGTCGCCTCGACGCGCTGGACGGTGAAGTCCTCGTCGTCGAAGCGGGCGCTGGTGGCAATGTAGTAGCCGGGCATCGGAATGGCCGAAATGCTCGCCACGATGTCCGAGCGATCGGTCTCGAGCCCGGTGGCAAAGCCGGTGCGGGTGGCATCGCGCACCTGATAGGGATTGTCGCCGGCAATGTGGAAGGACTGGCCGATGATGGCCGAGATCGAGCCGCCGCCGGCGAACTGGGCCGTATAGCGCAGCCCGACATTGGCGCGGATGCCGCCCTCGACGCGGTCATAGCCGGAGAACTTGTCGAACTCGAACAGGTTGTTGGTCTCGAAGACGAGGCTCTGGGCGTCCTCGTTCGGCAGTTCGCCGGCGCGCATCTCGTCCGGGCGGACGATGATCTGGGCAATCGGCTCGATGATCTGGGTGCCGAAGCCGCCGGTGATGAGGAAGGGCCAGCGCCATTCCAGCGCCGCCGTCGGCATCACCCGGGCAAAGGCGTCGCTGCCGCCCGCGACCGGTCCGCCGCCGGTGTCGAGGTCGAGAATGCCGGCATCGGCGCGCACGCCGAGATAGGGGCGGATGACCTGGCCCATGGGGCCGATCAGTTCGCGCGTCCAGTTGAGATCGACGCTGGCGCGGGTGTAATGGCCGGCATAGCCGGGATAGAGCGGCAGCGTCAGTTCCTGCACCTTGTAGGCGCCGCTCGGCGTCGGATCGATGCCATAGCCGAGAACGTCGTCACGCTGGCGCGACAGGCTGGTGATGTTGACGTCGAAGGCAAGCGTGCCGCCGAAGACGCGCCGGTCGATCAGGCCCTCATAATCGATGAAGGGATGCACGAAGGCCTGATTGTCGGTCTCGTCGGTCAGGACCAGCCCCGGATCGGTGAAGGCCGGGTCGTTGGGGACGGTGAAGAGATTGGGCGTGCGTGTGATCTCGAAGCGCTGCACGCGGGCATCGAACCAGCGCCGCTCGCCAAGCCCGGTGAGATAGGCCTGCGACAGCACTTCCGCGCCGGTATGGGCGCTGATGCGGTATTCGCGCAGGAAGGTCTCGTCGGAAATCCAGGTCCCATCCCAGCCGAAGGACCACTGGCGGTTCAGCGAGAAGCGTCCCGTGGTGTTGACGTAGCCGCGCCAGTCGCGCCCGCTCGTCGCACCGAGGTCGGGATCTTCATACATGCCCGCGCCGGAGACGGTGTAGATGCCGTTGGAGAGCCGGTGGCGCCACAGCGCCTGCATCATGTAGCCGCGGCGGCTGTAATAGGCCGGCGTCAGCGTCAGGTCGTAATTCGGCGCCAGCGCGAAATAATAGGGCGCGCGGATGCGGTAGCCGAGTTCGCTGTTGTAGAGATAGTCAGGCCGCAGAAAGCCGCTCTGGCGCTCCACCGTCGGGTCGGCATGGGCGAAGAACGGCAGATAGGCGATCGGAATGCCGAAGAACTCCAGCCGTGCGCCTTCGTAATAGACCATGCGCTCGCCCTGATCATAGATGATCCGGGTTGCCTTGATCTGCCACAGCGGCGGACGTTCGGGGTTTTCGCGGCAGCTTTCGCAGGCCGTATAGACGCCGCGCTCGAACACCGTGACATTGCCGTCGCGGCGGGTCGCGCGTTCGGCGGCAAAGCGCGTGCGGTCCGGCGTCTCGATGCGCAGCGACTGGACGAAACCTTCCGCCAACGTGTCGGTCAGGTCCGCATAGTCGGCATAGATAATGTTGCCGTTCGGCTCGGTGATGCGCACATCGCCTTCGGCGCGCACACGGCCGTTGGTGCGGTCATAGGTGACGCGCGCCGCCTCCACCGTGTTGCCATCATAATAGATGCGCACATTGCCGACAGCAGCGACGGTGTTGTTGACCTCGTCATAGACAAGCTCGTCGGCTTCCACGAGCATCGGCGTGTTGGGATCGATGTCCTCGGCGGCCGGAAGCTGGGCAAGAGCGGACGCGCCAAGAGGGCCCGCCGGCAGGGCGAGAACAACAGCGGCAAGGCCCGCGGCGCAAAGCGCCGCGTGCAGCCACGCGCCGATCCTGTTCCTCTGCGGCTGCCCGCCCGTCATCCGTCCTCCAGGTGCAAGAGCACCGTTGCCCCAAACGCCAATCCCATCAAAGGCGTAGCCCAGGCCGCGAAAATCGGCCCGACAAATCCCGCCCCGCCGAGATCCTCGGCAAGTTCGGTTGCGACATAAAGCACGAAGCCGGCGATCACGCCACCCACGATAAGGCGCACGACACCGCCCATGCGGAACACCCTGAGCGACACTGTTGCGGCGATCAGAACCATCGCGCAGAGCAGCAGCGGACGCGCCAGAAGTGTTTGAAAACGAAGGCGATATCGGTGAGCTGGCAGGCCTGCGTCAGCGGCCGCGCGGATGAGCCCTGGCAGGGCCCAGAAGGGCACCGCATCGGGGGCTGCGAACTCCTCTCGCGCGTTCACAAGATTGAGCCGTGTTGCAACCTCGACACGGGCCTCGCTGCGGCGCGTGCCATCGGCTCCGTAAATGGTCGCGTTTTCCACGACCCAGCGTCCCGGTTCGAGCGTCGCGCGCTCGGCGTCGATTCGTCCGCGAAAGGTCTGGTCGGGCGCATAGAGGAAGAAGGTGGCGTCGGTGACGGTTTCGCCCTGGCCGTAAAAAGCGCCGGCCCTGAGGATCGACGGGCCGTCCTCGCCATCCTGGCGCAGCCACACGCCCCGCGTCGAAGCCGCCGTCTGCGCTCCGCCGATGGTTTCGGCCAGAAGCGTGTCGGAACGCTCGCGCAGTGCCGCCGCCATCGGATTGTAGGCCGTGACCAGAAGCACGCCGATGAGGAAGGTGACGACAAAGGCCGGCAGGAGGAACTGCCAGGCCGACACGCCGCTGGCGCGGGCGACCACCAGTTCCAGCTTGCGCGAGAGGGCCAGAAGCGCGGCCATGGCGCCGAACAGGATCGCGAAGGGCACCGTCTGTTCGGCCAGCGACGGCAGGCGGAAGAGGGCAATCGTCATCACGACATCGGTGGTCGCGTCGGGCTTTTCCGAGGCGCGTCGCAACAGCTCCACCGTGTCGGCGGCAAAGATCAGCCCGACGCACAGGAGCAGCGTGATCGTCACCGCCTTCAGATAGCGCAGGCCGAAATAGACCGAGAGGGTGAGGCCGCCCGTCATGCCGGCGCCCTCCTGCGGGCGGCCAGCCTGTCGATGCGTGTCTGAACGGCTTCGACAAGCGCATCGACGAGGACGAGCACGCGCTTCGGCATGCGCAGCCGGATGATGTCGAGCGCGCTCAGCATCGCCACCAGCGCCGCCCCGAGCGGCACGACATAGAGAAGCACGACGCCGAAGGTGGCGCGGCTGGCAACGGCCAGAAGCGCAATGCCCACCGCGCGCACGACGACGCACAACACGATGGCCATCAGCACCGAAAGCGCCCGGTCCTGCCGCGTGGTGCGCGCCCGCCCGAGCGTGGCGAGCACGATGGCGGCGAAGGCAAAGACGTAGAGCGGCGCGCTGAAACGGTCGTGCAGTTCGGAGCGGAAACTGCCGGGCCGGATGCGGAAGAAGGGGTCTTCCGGGTCCGGGTTGAAGAGATAGCCTGTCGGGCGCTCGCGCGGCTTGAAGAACTCCACCTCGGCGTTGCGCTGGAACTGCGACAGGTCGAAGGCATACTGGTCGAAGGAGACGGCGATGTATTCCGCCTCGCCGCCCTCGCGCACATTGCGCCGCTGGATGGAGCCGTTGCGCATGACGAGGAAGGTGCCGACATCGGCTTCGACGATCTGGCCTTCCTCGGCGAGATAGACCGCCTCGCGCGCTGCATCGCGCCGGTCGGCAACGAGAATGCCGGCGAGCACGCCGTTCGCTTGCCGCTCGCGGATGTGGAAGGTGAGGCCGTTTTCCAGCGAGGCGAAGGTGCCATCCTGAACCACGGTGGCGATGAGATCGGCCCGCACCTGGGTAACGAGATTGCGCAGGAGCCGTTGGGCTTCCGGCGCGGCGTAAAGGCTCATCAGGGCGATCACCAGAGCGACGATGCTGGCGGCGGCAAAGAAGGGCCGGGCGATCTGGCGTGGGCGCACGCCGGCGGCGCTGATAATGATGAGTTCCGAATCGCCGCTCATCCGGTTGAGCACGAGGATGAACGACAACAGGAGCGCCACCGGCCCGACCGTCATGATCAGCGAGGGCAGGGACAGCGCCGTCAGGAAGGCGAACAGACCCAGCGCCGCGCCCTGACCCGTGATGAGGTCGAGCTTGCGCAGCGCGGTTGTGACCCACAAAACCGCGCACAGCACGCCGAGCATGGCGACGAAAAGTCCCATGACCTGACGAAACACATATCGGTCGATGAGGCGTGTCATCGGCCCCAGCCGCGCTCCCCTGTTTTCAGTCCGCCCGAACCAAAGCGCCGGGGTCCGCAGGCGGACCCTGTTCGCTTATGCCCGATTCACACTCCGTAATGGCTAATTTCAGGCAAAGCAGCAGGGTTAACCCTTTCCTGCCGAAGCGACATCGCGCCGCATCCCTTGCAGTGGCCGTGCCGCTGGTCCACCTTCCTCAGCGATCCTTCCCGTGGCTTGCTTCGCCAAGCCGATAACCAGAACGAGCAGCAAAAGCCGATGAGCGAGACCATTTTCCGTTTTGAAACCGTCAACCTCCCCGCCAAGGGCAGCCTTTACGTGCCGCTGTCCGGCACCGGTCTTTCCGGCCTTGCCGAGGCAGTCGACACGGCCGGCGAAGGCGTCGTTGCAAAGGTCGTCTCGATCGCGGCCTTCAAGGGCAAGGCCGACAGCCAGGTCGAAATCCTGGCGCCCGCCGGATGCGGCCTGTCGCGGCTGGTTCTCATCGGCGCCAGGGCCAATGATGATGATCTGATGCCGGCACCGCTGGCGCTCGGCGGACGCATCGGCGCGCGTCTTGCCCGCGACAAGGACGGCGATGTGGTCGATCTTGGCGGCGTGGCGGCCGAGGATGCGGCGATGATTGCACTCGGCATCCGGCTGCGCGGCTATGCCTTCGACAAGTACCGCTCATCGAAGGACGAGGATGCCAGACCGGCCAAGCCCAACAAGGTGACGCTGCTGGTCGACGACCCCAAGGCGGTGCGCAAGGCGATGAAGGATGCCGAGGCGATCGGCGATGGCGTGATCCTCGCCCGCGACCTCGTCAACGAGCCGGCCAATGTTCTCGGGCCGCTGGAATTTGCCGAAATCGCCCGCTCGCTGGCCGAGGATGGTGTCGAGGTGACGGTTCTCGACGAGAAGGAGATGGAAAAGCTCGGCATGCGCGCGCTTCTGGGCGTTGCGCAGGGCTCGGTCCGCCCGCCGCGTCTGGCCGTGATGCGCTGGAACGGTGCCGGCCGCAAGAAGCCGGTGGCCTTCGTCGGCAAGGGCGTGGTCTTCGACACCGGCGGCATTTCCATCAAGCCGGCGGCCAGCATGGAAGACATGAAGGGCGACATGGGCGGCGCGGCCGCCGTGACCGGCCTGATGAAGACGCTGGCCCGCCGCAAGGCCAAGGTCAACGCCATCGGCGTCATCGGCCTTGTCGAGAACATGCNNNCAGCGCCCCGGCGACATCGTGACGGCGATGAACGGCGTCACCATCGAGGTCATCAACACCGACGCCGAAGGCCGCCTGGTGCTCGCCGATGCGCTGCATTACACCGTGACCGAGTTCAAGCCGGTCGCGGTCATCAATCTGGCAACGCTCACCGGCGCGATTCTTGTCGCGCTCGCCGGCGAATATGCTGGCCTCTTCTCCAATGATGATGCGCTTGCCGGGCAGCTTCTTGCCGCCGGTGCGGCCACGGGCGACAAGCTGTGGCGCATGCCGATCGGCCCGGCCTACGACAAGATGATCGAATCGCGTTTTGCAGACATCAAGAACACCGGCGGACGCTGGGGCGGGGCGAGCACGGCCGCCGTCTTCCTGCAAAGGTTC
>JAGRKQ010000021.1:0-3176 GCA_020442235.1 Hyphomicrobiaceae bacterium
CATCAGCACCGCCGTATAGATCCACACCGGATCGAAGCCGCCGATCCAGGCCAGGAGAAGCCAGACGAGCAGCGGGTGAAAGACCAGCTTGATCGTCAAGAGTGCCGGCAGCTCGACCGGGATGCGCTTCAAGGGTCGCAGCGCCACCGTCACGCCCATGGCGAAGAGCGCGCATGGTGCGGCCGCCCCCATCAGCGAATTGAGCATGCGGTCGATCGCTTCGGGCGGACGAAACCCGGTCGCGGCGGCAAGCACCCCGGCCAGCGTCGCCAGGATGAAGGGGTGCAGGAAGACCTTCTTGACGACGGACAGAAGCGTCTTGCTCAACCGCGCTTCACCCGATCCGGCGACCGCCATCATCAGCGGAGCGAGCGTGAACAGCAGCGCCGAATCGAAGCAGAAGATCAACGCCGTCGGCACGGTCGCGGAAGGGCCGAGGGCGGCCAGTGTCAGGCCCGGCCCCATATAGCCGACATTGGAATAAGCCCCGGCGATGCCCTGCATGGTCGCCTGCGCCAGGTCGCCGCGCGTCACGAAGGCGCCGACGGCAAAGGCGAGCGCAAAGGCGGCATAGGTCGCAAAGGTCGTCGTGGCGATATAGGTGCCGTTTGCCAGTTCCTCGATGGGCGTGCGCGAAACCAGCTGGAAGAACAGGGCCGGCAAGGCGATGTAGATGATGAAGGTGTTGAGCCAGCGCAGACCCGACTCGTCGATCTTGACGATCTTGCCAGCGCCATAGCCAAGCGCGATCAGACCGAAAAACGGCAAGGCGAGCGAGAGGATTTGCAGCAATGCCCGTTTCCTTCCCCGATGCGCAGCGCTGTTGTGCTTGACCTTGCCGCCGTCACCTGCGACCGATCCGCGTCCCTTCGCGAGACAAGACCAAGGCAAGCCCGTGAAGCAACCCTCCTTTCTGCAAAGGTGCCAGTATGCGCTGGAATATTGCGGTGCGCGGGCGCTCGAGGGCCTGATCCGGCTCGTCGGCATCCGCCGCGGGGCTGTGGCCGGCGCCTTCTTCTGGCGTCACCTTGCGCCTTTCGCGCGTCAGCACCGGCAGGCGCATGCCAATCTTAAGGCCGCCTATCCCGACATGCCGGAGGATGAGCGCGTCCGGATCGTCTCGGCCATGTGGGACAATCTTGGCGCGACCTTTGCCGAAGCCATCGTGCTCGACCAGCTCGCCGGGCCCGAGGCGGACATTCAGGTCAACGGGCTGGACATGCTTCAGGCCCAGCGCCAGACCGGAAAGGGGCTGGTGATGGTTTCGCTGCACGCGGGCAATTTCGAGGCTCTTGGCGTGCCTCTGGCGCAGAACGGCCTTGCCGTTGCCGGCATGTATCAGAAGATCCGCAACCCGCTGGTCGAAGCGCATGTTCTGACAGCGCGCGAGCGCTTCTACACCGCCGGCCTCTTCGCCAAGGGCGCGGCCTCGCTGCGTCAGGTGATGGTGCATGTGCGCCATGGCGGGATCGTTGCCATTCTCGCCGACCAGCGCACCATGGCCGGCATATCGGTGCCCTTTTTCGGCCGGCCCGCCCCGTCCAACCCGTTCCCGGCAATGCTGGCGCGCCGGCTCGATGTGCCGATCATTGCAGCGCGCTGCCGGCGGCTTGGCCCCGCCCGTTTCGCCATCGACCTTGAAGCGGTTGACGTTGCGCGAGATGGCAGCGTGGACGCGGACGTGGAAGAGACGACGGCCCGCATCCAGGCCCGTTTCGAGGCCTGGATCCGCGAATGCCCGGAACAATGGATGTGGGGCCACCGCCGCTGGAGCCCCGACAAGGCCTGAAAGCCCCCTCGCGCGAAAGGCGGGGTTGCCGACAGCGGCCCCGCCTTCTTTATTGCTGGCGATCATATTGCACCGCAAACTTCGGAGATTCTCTCGTGAAGACACCTGCCGCCTTCTACAAGCCGCTCGCCGTCGGCGCGCCCGCGCCTTATCGCGAACTGCCGGTTCGCGTGGAACGGATGATCCATTTCGTGCCGCCGCACATCGAGAAGGTCGTCGCCAAGGTTCCCGAGATCGCCAGGACGGTCGATGTGGTGCTCGGCAATCTGGAAGACGCGATTCCCGCCGACAAGAAGGAAGAGGCCCGCGCCGGGTTCATTTCCCTCGCCCGCAACGCCGATCTCGGTTCGGCGGGCCTCTGGACGCGCATCAACTGCCTCAACTCGCCCTGGGTGCTCGACGACCTGACCGAAATCGTCAGCGCGGTCGGCAACCGTCTCGACGTCGTCATGCTGCCGAAGGTCGAGGGACCCTGGGACATCCATTACACCGATCAGCTTCTGGCCCAGCTGGAAGCGCGGCACGGGGTGGACAAGCCGATCCTCATCCACGCCATTCTGGAAACCGCCGAGGGTGTGAAAAACGTTGAAAGCATCGCCACCGCCTCGCCGCGCATGCACGGCATGAGCCTCGGGCCGGCGGACCTTGCCGCCTCGCGCGGCATGAAGACGACCCGCGTCGGCGGCGGCCACCCGGATTATCAGGTGCTTTCCGATCCGGTCGAAGGCGAGACGCGCACCCGCTTCCAGCAGGATCTGTGGCACTATACGCTCGCCAAGATGGTCGATGCCTGCCTTTCGGCCGGGCTGAAGGCCTTTTACGGCCCGTTCGGCGATTTTTCCGATCCGCAGGCCTGCGAAGCGCAGTTCCGCAACGCCTTCCTGATGGGTTGCGCCGGTGCCTGGACCCTGCATCCCACCCAGATCGACATCGCCAAGCGGGTGTTCTCGCCGGACGAAGGCGAGGTTGCCTTTGCCAAGCGCATCCTCGAAGCCATGCCCGATGGCACCGGCGCGGTCATGATCGATGGCAAGATGCAGGACGATGCCACCTGGAAACAGGCCAAGGTGATCGTCGACCTTGCCCGCCAGGTCGCCTCCAAGGACCCGGAAGCGGCGGCACGTTACGGTCTTTGACATTCTGCACCGGGGGCCGGCCTTGAAGCGGCCCCCTTGCTGCGCAATATCCTTGTCATGATCGAGATGAATGACAGGACGGGAGACGTGCAAGGGCCACTGCGTCTGGCGCGGTTCTCCATCGGCGACGTGGTCTGCCACCGGCTTTACCCGTTTCGCGGGATCGTGTTCGACATCGACCCGGTTTTCGCCAATACGGAAGAATGGTGGCAGGCGATCCCGGAAGAGGTGCGCCCGCACAAGGACCAGCC
>JAGRKQ010000021.1:3204-10600 GCA_020442235.1 Hyphomicrobiaceae bacterium
GACACCGAATATGTCGCCTATGTCTCGGAGCAGAACCTTCTGCCCGATGCGAGCGACCAACCACTGCGCCACCCTTCTGTGCCGGCGATGTTCGGACGCGATAAGGCTGGCCGCTATATCCTGAAGGCCAGTCCGCACTGAACCCACCCCTGTTCAAGGCATGAAAAAAGACGCGGGAGCTGCCTCCCGCGCCTTGTTCTTTTGCCTTGTGGGGCGAGGCTTACTGCTGGGTGCCGCCGCCCTGAAGGCGCTGACGCAGTTCCTCGGCGCGGCGATCGAGACCGCCCTGGAGATCCGGGTTGGCACCGGCGCCGCCACGCTGGGTTTCGATCTGCTGCTGGATGAGCCGCTCCTGCGCGGCGCGCAGAACGAAAGGATCGATCGGTTCACCGTCATAGGCGGCAGTGAAGCCGGACAGCGAGAACTGGAAGGGAACCGCACGGCCCTGCTGATTGATCGCGGTGATGACGAAGTTGGAACCGCGCTTCATCGAGGCGATGGTGTTTTCATCGGCCGGAATTTCCACGACGCAACCCTGCGGCAAGCAGATGCGGAAGCGGCCGGTGATCTGCTGACCGTCGTCGATCTGGGCGCGCACGCCATCGGGAAGCTGCACGGAGAGCGGCAGAAGCGCCGTGATCTGCTTGTTGCCGTTTTCCACCTCGATCACCTGCATGGTGACCACGATGCCCTCGGCAATGGCAACATCGCGTGCGCGGGTGTTGCAGACGCGCACATTGGCGTTCTGATCGATGCCGCAAACACGCATCCAGGGCATTTCCGGAAGGGCGCTGACCAGCGCGTCGACGGCGGCCGGATCCGGTGCCGGCGGCGTTTCGCTCTGGGCCATCGCCGCGCCCGGCGCCATCAGCGCCGCAGCAATCAAGGCCCGCTTCGTCCAGTTTGCGAGTGTGTTCATTGTGTCCTGTCCCGGAAAAACCCGTTTGTCTCTTGTCGCCGATCCCTCGGCGCCATTGGCCGGTGGGACTTGCTGAGAGAATGCGGCGGCACCAAGGCCGAGCGCGCGTCTCCTTAGCCTCTCATCCCGCCTTTTTCCACCCGTCTTGTGGTGAAAGCCTGCATGAAATGGCGCTAGAGCCCCGCGCCCGCACAAGGTTAGGCTGTCCGGCATGACGAATCGCCCGCTTTCCGCCCGCCCCGCCGCGCAAGGCCTGACCAGACGTTCGGCGCTCAGCCTTGCCGCCGCCCTGCCCTTCGGGACCTCAGGGCTTGCCGCATTTGCCGGTCCCTTTGCAGCGCTGGCGCAGGAGCCGGGCCCGCATCATGCCATCGCCATGCATGGCGCACCGCTCTATGGACCGGACTTTACCCACTTTGCCTATGCAAACCCGGACGCGCCGAAAGGGGGCACCCTCACCTTCGGGGTTCTGGGCAGTTTCGATACGCTCAATCCGCTTATCGTGCGCGGCACGCCGAACTGGTGGGTACGCGGGCTCGTCCATGAAAGCCTGATGGCACGCGGGCGCGACGAAGCCTTCACGCTCTACGGGCTTCTGGCGGAAGGCGTCGAGGTCGCCGAGGATCGTTCTTCGGTCACCTTCACGCTCAACGCCGATGCGCGGTTTTCCGATGGCGAACCGGTCAAGACCTCCGACCTCATCTTCTCGGTCGAGACGCTGCGCGCCAAGGGCAGGCCCAACCACCGCGCGACCTATGCGCGGGTGGCGCGGATGGAAGAGACCGGCGAACGCGCCCTGCGCCTCGTCTTCGAGGATGCCGGGGACCGGGAACTGCCGCTGATCATGGGGCTGATGCCGGTTCTTCCCGCCCATGCCCTGACGGCGGAAACTTTCGACCGCACCACGCTGGAGCCGCCGCTCGGTTCAGGCGCCTACAGGGTTGCCGAGGTCGAACCCGGCCAGCGCGTGATCTTCGAGCGCAACCCGGACTATTGGGGCCAGGACATTCCGGCGATGCGCGGCCACTTCAATGCCGAGCGCATCGTCTATGAATATTTTCGCACCGAAACGACGATGTTCGAGGCCTTCAAGGCCGGCGTCTTCGACATCTTTCCCGAAAGCGATCCGGCGCGCTGGACGGCGGGCTATGACTTTCCGGCCGTCACCAGCGGCGATGTCGTCAAGGAGGGCTTTTCCGACGGGTTGCCGAAACGCCCGGACGGCTTCGTCTTCAACACCAGGCGCGCAGTCTTTTCCGATGTGAGGGTGCGCGAGGCGCTGGTTCAGCTTTTCGACTTCGAGTGGATCAACACCTCGATGTTCCACGGGCTCTATGAAAGAACGCAAGGGTATTTTTCCGGCTCGGAACTGTCGGCCGTCGGCCGTTCGGCGAGCGACAGCGAACGCACGCTGCTTGCCCCCTTCCCCGATGCCGTGCGCAGCGATGTGCTTGAGGGAACCTGGCAACTGCCGGTCAGCGACGGCTCCGGACGCGACCGGGCGCTTCTTTCCGAGGCCTTCCGTCTTCTTGCCGCAGCCGGATACAGTTTCGACGGCGGACAGATGAGCGGGCCGGACGGCCAGCCACTCGCCTTTGAGTTCCTTGCTTCCAACCGCGAGCAGGAACGTCTGGCGCTGGCCTACAAGTCGAGCCTCGACCTTCTCGGCATCGACATGACGATCCGCACGGTGGATTCGGCGCAGTATCAGGAACGGCTGCGGCGCTTCGATTTCGACATGATCCAGTATGGCTGGTTCCAGTCGTTGTCGCCGGGCAACGAGCAGCGCACACGCTTTTCGCCTGAAAGCGCCGATGTGGAAGGCTCCTTTAACATGGCCGGCATTCGCGAACCGGCGGTCGCGGCGATGATCGAGGCGCTGCTGGCCGCCGACACGCGCGAGGCTTTCGTCGATGCGGCGCGGGCGCTCGACCGGGTGCTGATTTCCGGCACCTATCTGGTGCCCCACTATCATGCGCCGCAAAGCTGGGTCGCGCGACGCGCGCGAATCCGGCACCCTGAGACAACGTCCCTTTTCGGTTACTTCACCGATACATGGTGGGTGATGGAATAAGATCATGCAGTTGAGTGCCCCGGAAACCGAAAAACGCCATATGGAAGCAGGCCATTGGGGGCGGGTGACGCTCGACAATTTGTTCCTGCGGGCCGCGCGCAAGGCCGGCGAAAAGGTCTTTCTGGAAGATCCCCGCCAGAGCATCACCGGTCATGAGGCCATCGCCCTTTTCCACAGGATGAGCGCGCTTTACGCTGATCTCGGCATTGGCCGCGATGCGGCCGTCGCAGTCAGGTCCGGCAATGGCGCCATGGCGCTGATCGCCTTCATGGCGCTGCTCAACCGCGAGGCCATCGCCTTCGTCGCTCCGGTGGTCTGGTCGGGCGCAGAGATCGCCCTCAATGCCCTGCCCTTCGAGCCGCGCGCCATCGTCGACCTGACCGGCCTTGAAGACGACGCCGCGCTTGACGCTGCGGCGGAGCTTTTTACCGTGCGGGCGGTGGCAACCCTGGGCATCACCCTTGATGGAACGATCGATCTGGCCGAGGCGGAGCCGCGCGGAGAAGTGCCTGCAACGAGCGAAGGCCGCGCCAGCCATGTCGCAACGGTGCATTTCCGCATCGACCCGCGCGGCCGGCCGGTGGCCATTCCGCGCAGCCACAATCACTGGATCGCGGCGGGTCTTTCGACCTTTCTGGAAGCCGGGTTTGCCAAGGGAACGGGGCTTGCGACGTCGCTGTCGCCCATGGCCGCACCATCGCTGGCTTCCGCCATCGTTCCGGCCCTGCTCGGTGGTCTGCCGATCCATTTCGGCGAACCCAGTTCGGGCAAGGCGCTCACGGCCTTGGTTTCGGGCGATGTCGCCAGCCATGTTGCCCTGCCGGCGCGGCTCGTCGGTTTCTTGAAGAAAAGCGGACCGGTGCGGCTTCTTGCCGTCCACCCGCCGGATCGCACGCTCCGGTTTACCGCGCCGGCGGGCGCGCTCGTGACCGATGTGCACGATCTCAACCATGCCGCCTTCCTGCCGCGCACGCGCAGTGAACCGGCTCGTTCCGCGCCCCTCACCTGCGGCCCGCAACAATTCCCGAGCCTTGCCGAAAAAGGCCCCGTTCTTGCCGAACTGCACCGCCGCGCCAATGGCAACAGCGAACTCGGCCAGTTATCGATGGAAGGACCGGGCGTTCCCGATGCGCCCTGGCCGCAACTGGCCGGCGTGTCGGCGCTGGGCTTCGATCCGTCCGGCGGGGTGAAGACCGGGGTTGCCGCGCGCGAAGATGAAAACGGGCTGGAGCTGCTCGGTCTTCTCGGCGACACCATCCATGTCGGCTCGGTTCCCGTCGCGCTGGAAGCGCTCGATCTGATGCTCTCCGGCGTACCCGGCGTTACGGAAGCAGCCGCCTTTGCCGTCGAAGACCCCCTCCTCGGTGCACGCGTTCATGCCGCGATCGTGCTGGAGGATGGCGCGCCGATGCCCGCCATTGCCGACCTTTGCGAGATGCTGCGCGCGCTTGGCGTTTCCGACCATGCCCTGCCCGCCGGCGTGCAGCGGATGGAGAGCCTGCCGCGCACGGCGACGGGCGCGCTCAATCGGGCGCTGCTCCAGCCCGAGCACAAGGCCAGGGCTGCCTGAGGTTCAGGCCGCCTTTCCCGCCATTTCCGCCAGCCGGGTGAGGATCAGCGCCGTTCCCTTGACGCGATCTTCGGGCTTGGGCCAGTCGCGCATCAGAACCACCTTCTGATCGGGTCGGATCTTGGCGAGCGAGCCTTGCGCGGCGATATACTGAACGAGACCCGCCGCATCGGCGAAGGTGCCATTGCGGAAGGCGAGCACCACACCCTTCGGGCCGGCTTCGACCTTTTCCACATTCGCCTGGCGGCAGAGCGCCTTGATGAAGACGAGCTTCAGAAGGCTCTCCACCTCGTCCGGCAGCGGACCGAAGCGGTCGATCAGTTCGGCCCCGAAAGCGTCGATGTCGGCGATTTCGGTGAGATCGCCGAGACGGCGGTAGAGCTGCATGCGCAAGGTCAGGTCCGGCACATAGTCCTCCGGGATCAGGACCGGTGTGCCGAGCGTGATCTGCGGCGACCAGGCGCCTTCGGCTTCCTCTTCCACGCCGCCGCTTCGCAGTGCCGAGACCGCCTCTTCCAGCATCTGCTGGTAAAGCTCGAAACCGACTTCCCGGATGTGGCCGGACTGCTCTTCGCCCAGAAGATTGCCGGAGCCGCGAATATCGAGATCGTGGCTGGCAAGCTGAAAGCCTGCCCCCAGCGTGTCGTTGGCCTGAAGCACCTTCAGGCGGCGTTCGGCGACGGGGTTCATCGGCACATCCGCCGGCACGGTGAAGAGCGCATAGGCGCGTGTCTTCGACCGTCCGACGCGCCCGCGCAGCTGATGCAACTGGGCCAGGCCGAACATGTCCGCCCTGTGCACGATCAAGGTGTTGGCGGTCGGAATATCAAGTCCCGATTCAACGATGGAGGTGGACAGGAGAACATCGAAACGCCCCTCATAGAAGGCGGTCATGATGTCTTCCAGTTCGCCAGCCGCCATCTGGCCATGGGCATAGGCGACCTTCACCTCCGGCACGGTTTCTTCCAGGAACGCCTTGACCTTGTCGAGATCGGCGATGCGCGGGCAAACATAGAAGCTCTGCCCGCCACGGAAATGTTCGCGCAGCAGCGTCTCGCGGATGATCAGCGGATCGTGCGGCGAGACGAAGGTGCGAACGGCAAGACGGTCCACCGGCGGCGTGGCGATCAGCGACAATTCGCGCACCCCCGTCAGCGCTAGTTGCAGGGTGCGCGGGATCGGCGTCGCCGAAAGCGTCAGCACATGCACGTTGGATTTCAGTTCCTTCAGGCGTTCCTTGTGGGCAACGCC
The DNA here is from genome assembly GCA_020442235.1 of Hyphomicrobiaceae bacterium. Taxonomy (GTDB): domain Bacteria; phylum Pseudomonadota; class Alphaproteobacteria; order Rhizobiales; family MH13; genus JAGRKQ01. The sequence continues at coordinate 9,019 of JAGRKQ010000021.1, forward strand.
GAAATGCTGCTCCTCGTCGACGATGAGAAGACCGAGATCCTTGAAGCCGATAACCTTGCCGAGCAGCGCATGGGTGCCGACCACAATGTCGACCGTGCCGTCGGAAAGCCCTTTCCTGGTGGCCGTTGCATCCGCCGACGAGACGAAGCGCGACAACTGGCGAACCCGGATCGGCAATCCCTTGAAGCGATCCTCGAAGGTGCGGAAATGCTGACGCGACAGAAGCGTCGTCGGCACCACGACCGCCACCTGCCGGCCGCTCGCCGCAACGAGGAAGGCCGCCCTCAGCGCAACTTCCGTCTTGCCGAAGCCGACATCGCCGCANNACGAGCCGGTCCATCGGCTTGCCGGCGTTGAGATCGTCCGCAACCGCCTCGATGGCGGAAAGCTGATCTTCGGTCTCCTCATAGGGGAAGCGGGCGGCAAATTCGTCATAGAGCCCGTCCGGCGGGCTGATTTCCGGTGCCGTGCGCATCGCCCGGTCGGCGGCCACGCGGATGAGCTTTTCCGCCATGTCGCGGATGCGGCCCTTGAGCTTTGCCTTGCGCGCCTGCCAGGCACCGCCGCCGAGCTTGTCGAGCTGCACCTCGGTGTCTTCCGAGCCGTAGCGCGACAGAAGCTCGATGTTCTCCACCGGCAGGAAAAGCTTGTCGTTGCCGGCATAGGCCAGTTCCAGACAATCATGCGGCGCGCCGGAAACCTCAATGGTCTTCAGCCCGATGAACCGGGCGATCCCGTGGTCAACATGCACGACGACATCGCCGGCACCGAGCGCACCCAGTTCCAAAAGCGTGTCGGCGGAACGGCGGCGGCGCGCACCGGTGCGCACCATGCGTTCGCCCAGCACATCCTGTTCGGCGATGACGACGAGATCGCCAACCTCGAAGCCGGTTTCGAGCGGCCAGACGCAAAAGCCGACCGCTTCGGGCTTCAGCCGCTCGAAGGCGGGAAAGTCGTTGACCCACTCGATGGGGGCAAGGTCGTGATCGGCCAGAACCTGCGAAATGCGGTCGCGCGATCCTTCGCTCCAGGCGGCGAACAGAACGCGCTTGCCGGCCTTGCGCAGCGCCACGATGTGATCGCGCGCGGCCTCGAAGACATTGGCGCCCGCGGCACGCTCGGCGGCAAAGCTGCGACCCTGCCGGCCATCGGCATCGAGAATGCGCCGCCCCTCGTCGGTTTCTTCGCGAAAGGGCGAAAGCGCGACCTTCGGGCGGGCCCGCAGCGCTTCGCCAAGACCCTGCCGGGTGAGATAGAGGCTTTCGGGTGGAGCCGGCTTGTAGGCCGCCTTCATGCCCTCGGCATCGAAGCGTTCGCGGCGCGCCTGATAATGGTCGCGGACCGTATCGAGGCGCTCATCGATGGCCTCCTCGACCAGCGGATCGAACAGGACCGGTCCGTCCGGCACATGGTCGAACAGCGTTGCAAGACCGTCCTCGATGAAGCCCATCCAGTGTTCCAGACCCGGATGGCGGCGCCCTTCGCTGACGGCGGTGTAAAGCGCATCGCCCGTTCCCGGCGCGCCGAAGCTGGCCGCATAGGCACGGCGGAAGCGGCGGATCGCCTCTTCGTCGAGGCTGAT
>JAGRKQ010000021.1:10685-15038 GCA_020442235.1 Hyphomicrobiaceae bacterium
GCGCGGATCGATTCCAGCGTATCGCCGAAGAAATCGAGCCGCACCGGCTCGCTCGCGCCCGGTGTGAAGAGATCGAGAATGCCGCCGCGGACGGCGAATTCCCCCGGCACGCGCACCGCTACGGTGCGTTCATAGCCATTGGCCTCCAGAACGCGGGCGATGCCGGCCATGTCAAGGCGCTGGCCCGGCGCCAGATGCAGGCTGGAGGCGCGAATGCGCTGCGGAGAAAGCACCTTCTGCGTCAGGGCGTTGACGCTGGTCAGAACGAGCCTCGGCCCGGTGGCCGGCGCCTGCAGGCGCGCCAGAGCGCTCATGCGCCGCGCCACGATCCCCGGCGCGGGCGAAACACGGTCATAGGGCAGGCAGTCCCAGGCCGGAAAGGCGATGACCTCAAGACTGGGGGCAAAGAAGGAAAGCCCCTCCTCGATCAGCGCCGCGCGCTGGCCATCGCGCGCCACCACCAGAACCGGCGCGCCGGCCGCCAGCGCGGCTTCGGCGCAGATGCGCGGCTCCAGCCCGTCCGGAACGGCAACGAGGCGGGTCTCCACCGCTTCGGTCAGGGCGATGTCGTCAAGGATCATGGGGAAAACCGGTTCGCAGATCGGATGTGCCGTGCCTTGTCAGTTTGCCGCGCGCAGCTTGTGGAAGGCGATGATGTCGTCAAGAAGCGGCGAGCGCACCGCATCGGGCGCGTCCTCGATCCCGGCGATCCAGTTGTAAAGATGCGGCTCTTCCTGCTGCATCAGGGCCTCGAAGGCATCAAGATCAGCCTCGCCCATCGCCGCAAGATGCGCATCGGCATAGCTGCCGATCATGATGTCGAGTTCCTTGGTGCCGCGATGCCAGGCGCGAAACAGGATCCGCCGCTTGCGTTCCGACAGGCCGGCCGATGAAAGCTGCCGGTTGTTGTCGCTGTCTATCGCCATGGTCGCTCACCCTTGTCGGAAGGCGGACGGTGATTTGCACTCGCCCTGCAGTGCGGCTCATATAGCGGGCCTTGGCTGCGCTGTCAGCGGCCCGGTCCATCCTTGCCGGAACGATCTGTCCCCGGCCCTGTGAAGAGTGCGCCCGAGAGCGATGTCCGCCCTGCGTCCCGATATCCTTGCCCCGCTGTTCCGGCCGGTTTCGGCCCTGCCGGGCATCGGCGACAAGCTGGAAAAGACGCTTTCGACGCTGCTCATCCGCAGCGGTGAGGAGCCGCCGGCGCGGGTGATCGACCTTCTCCTGCACCTGCCGCATGCCGTGGTCGACCGCAGTCTCAAGCCCTCACTGGCCGACGCTGTTCCCGGCACGGTCGGATCATTTCGCCTGCGCGTCGAACGGGTGGACGCGCCGCGCGGCGGGCGGGCGCCGATCCGCGTCACGGTCGGCGACGATGCCGGCTCGATGCTGCTCGTCTTCTTTCATGGCAAGCCGGACTGGGTCGTGCGTCAGCTTCCCGAGGGCGCGGAGCGGATCGTCTCCGGCGCTGTGGAGATGTGGAACGGCGTTCTTCAGATTGCCCATCCCGACTACATCCTGCCCCCCGACAAGGCACATGATCTGCCCGAGCAGGAACCGGTCTATCCGCTGACGGCGGGGCTTTCGGCCAAGATCCTGCGCAAGGCGATTGCGGCGGCGCTCTCCGCCCTGCCGCCGCTGCCGGAATGGCTCGACCCTGCGCTCGTCGAGCAGCAAGGCTGGCCCGGCTTTGCCGACGCCCTGAAGATCGTCCACAGCCTCACCGCCAGCGAGGCGATGCGCGGGCGGGCTCTGGCGCGGCTTTCGCACGATACATTCTTTGCACATCAGCTGGCGCTTGCCCTGTCGCGCCGGCAGGCAACGGCCAAACCCGGTGCGATTCACGCCGGCGACGGACATCTGGCGCAGAAGGTGCGCGCGGCTCTCCCCTTCGCCCTGACCGGCGCGCAGTTGCGCGTTGAAGAGGAAATCGCCGCCGATCTCGCCCGGCCGGAGCGCATGGTGCGCCTGCTTCAGGGCGATGTCGGCGCCGGCAAGACGGTCGTTGCGGCGCTTGCCATGGCGCGGGCGGCAGAAATGGGCGGACAGTCCGCACTGATGGCGCCGACGGAGGTTCTGGCTCGCCAGCATGCGGCTACGCTGACAGCGCTTCTGGAGCCGGCCGGCCTGCGCGCCGCGCTTCTCACCGGCCGGGAAAAGGGCAAGACGCGCGAAGCCGTTCTTTCCGGCCTGGCCGATGGGACGATTGCCTGCGCGGTCGGCACCCATGCGCTGATCCAGCCGGGCGTGCGCTTTCGCGATCTGGCGCTGGCGATCATCGACGAGCAGCACCGCTTCGGCGTTGCCCAGCGGCTGGCCCTGACCCGCAAGGGCGAGGCCAGCGACCTGCTTCTGATGACGGCAACGCCGATCCCGCGCAGCCTCGTTTTGTCCTGGTATGGCGACATGGACGCCTCCCGGCTCGACGAAAAGCCGGCCTCGCGCCTTCCCATCGAGACCCGCGCTCTCGACCTCGACCGGCTCGGCGATGTCGTGCGCCGGCTTGGCGCGGCTGTTGCCGAAGGCAAGAAGGCCTACTGGATCTGTCCGCTGGTGGAGGAAAGCGCCGACAGCGATCTTGCCGCAGCGCAGGAACGCCACCGCCACCTTGCCGAACTCCTGGGCCAGCCCGTAGCGCTCGTCCATGGCCAGATGAAGCCGCAGGAGAAGGACGAGGCCATGGAGCGCTTCCGCAGCGGCGCGGCGCGGGTTCTCGTCGCCACCACCGTCGTGGAGGTCGGCGTCGACGTTGCCGATGCCACGATCATGATCATCGAACACGCCGAACGCTTCGGCCTGTCGCAGTTGCATCAGTTGCGCGGGCGCGTCGGGCGCGGCAGCGAGGCCTCAAGCTGCCTGCTTCTTTACAAGGGGCCGCTGGGGGAAACCGCCCGCGCGCGGCTCGATGTCATCGTCGCGACGGAAGACGGGTTCACGATTGCCGAGGAAGACCTGCGGCTGCGCGGGGAAGGTGATCTTCTCGGCACCCGCCAATCGGGCGTGCCGGGCAGCGTGTTGCGGCTGCCGCCGCCAAGCATTGAGACCATCGAGCGGGCGCGCGACGATGCCCGCCTGACGATCGAACGCGACCCGTCGCTCGCCGGCGAACGCGGCAAGGCCATCGCGCTGCTCTTCCATCTTCTGTCGATGGGCGCGGCGCTGGACGTGCTGAACGCCGGCTAGGCCTTTGCGCCGGCTTTCGCGGCACCTGGTGGAAGGGCAACGCCGAGTTGTTCGGGCGAGACGAGCCCGGCGGAAATGACCAGCTTCGCGCCATCCTCAACGCTCATGTCGAGCAGGGTCACATCGGGTTTCGGCACGAAGAGCAGGAAACCGGAGGTCGGGTTGGGCGTCGTCGGCAGGAAGACGGTGACGAAATCCTCCTGTCTTTCGGCCTTCAGCTTGCTGGAAACCTCGCCCTTGGTGGTCGTGGCGACGAAGACCACGGCCCACAGACCGGGGCGCGGATACTGGATGAGGCCAACCTTCTGGAAGGTCTGGCTCTGGTCATTGAGCGCGGTCTCGAAGATCTGCTTCAGCGCCCGGTAGACCGAGCGGATGAGCGGCATGCGGTCAAGTATGCCTTCGCCCGCCTTGATGATCGTCCGGCCGATGAGGTTGGCGGCCAGGAACCCGAGCATGGTGATGACGAACAGCGCGGCAATGAGGCCGACGCCCGGCACCGGGAAGGGCAGATAGGTGTCCGGGTTGTAGATCACCGGAATCAGCGGCTTCACCAGGGAATCCACCCAGGTGATGAAATTCCATGTCAGGAAGGCCGTGATCGCGACCGGCGCAACGATGATGAGGCCGGTCAGGAAATAATTGCGCAGACGGGCGCCCGCGGATCGTTTCGAGGCATGCTCACCATCCTGAGGGTGGCTGCCCTCGTCATTCGTACCGCTCAAACCATTTCCCCTTCCGCGCCGCAACACGCCGCTGCCCACTATGTAAGCACGCCCGGATGGGGCGCAAGGGGAGCCTTAGCCTCACTCCACCGTCACGGATTTGGCCAGATTGCGCGGCTGGTCGACATCCGTGCCGCGCTGGACCGCCGTGTGATAGGCCAGAAGCTGGATCGGCACGGAATAGACGATCGGCGCGATGGTGGCGGGAACATCCGGCAGGATCACCGTCGAGATGCCCTGGAGTCCGGCCGCCTCGGCGCCCTTGCGATCCGTCAGGAGGATGATCCGGCCGCCGCGCGCGGCGACCTCCTGCATGTTGGAGACGGTCTTGTCGAACACCCGGTCATAGGGCGCGATGACGATGACCGGCATCGATTCATCGATCAGCGCGATCGGCCCGTGCTTCAACTCGCCAGCCGCGTAGCCTTCAGCGTGGATGTAGGAA
>JAGRKQ010000021.1:15047-16519 GCA_020442235.1 Hyphomicrobiaceae bacterium
CAGCGCCCCTTCCAGCGCCAGCGGATAGGATGTGCCGCGGCCCAGGTAAAGCACGTCGCTGGCCTTGGTGAGATCGCGGGCGAGAGCCTCGATCTCGTCTTCCAGCTTGAGGGCCTCGACGAGGAAGCGCGGCGTTTCGAGCAGCGCCTTGACGAGCTTTTCCTCATCATCCTGATTGAGCGTGCCCCGGTCGCGCCCCGCCGCAATGGCCAGCGCCGCCAGCACGATCAACTGGCAGGTGAAGGCCTTGGTGGAAGCCACGCCGATTTCCGGCCCGGCAAGGGTCGGGAAGACGAGATCGGAATCGCGGGCGATGGAGCTTTCCGGGACGTTCACCACGGAGGCGATGACCTGTCCGGCCTCCCGGCAATGATGCAGCGAGGCCAGCGTGTCGGCGGTCTCGCCGGACTGGGAGATGAACAGCGCCATGCCGCCAGCGGACAGCGGCAGGTCGCGGTAGCGGAACTCCGAGGCGATGTCGATGTCGACCGGCAGGCGGGCGAAGCGTTCGAACCAGTATTTTCCGACCGAGCCGGCAAGAAAGGCGGTGCCGCAGGCGGCAATCGACAGGCGGTCGATTTCGGCGAAGGAGAAGGCCCGGTTGCCTTCCGGCAGCTTGATGCGCCCGGTGGTCATGTCGACATAGCGCGACAGGGTGTGGGCGATCACTTCCGGCTGTTCGTGGATTTCCTTCATCATGAAGTGGCGGTGATTGCCCTTGTCGATCATCCGCACCTCGGCGGAGGACCGCTTCACGGCCCGCTCCACCAGCGCTCCGCGTGCATCGCGCACCACCGCGCCGGCCCGCGACAGAACCGCATAGTCGCCGTCTTCCAGATAGCTGACACGGTCGGTGAAGGGCGACAGGGCAATCGCATCCGAGCCGAGATACATCGCACCGTCGCCATGGCCGATGGCCAGCGGACTGCCCCGCCGTGCGCCGATCATCAGGTCGGGCTTGCCGGCAAAGAGAATGGCGAGCGCAAAGGCGCCCTCAAGACGCGGCAGCGTCTTGGCAACGGCCTCTTCCGGCCCGGCGCCCCGGCCCATCTCGCGCGAGATCATGTGCGCGACGATTTCCGAATCCGTCTCCGATTCCGGCACGATGCCGTCACGGGCGAGTTCTTCGCGCAGTTCGCGGAAATTCTCGATGATGCCGTTGTGGACGATGACCACCCGGCCATCCGAATGCGGATGGGCATTGGTCACGGTCGGCGCGCCATGGGTCGCCCAGCGCGTGTGGCCGATGCCGGTGCTGCCGGGCAAAGGATCCTCAGCCAGCACGGTTTCCAGCGCCTTCAGCTTGCCCGAGGCGCGGCGCCGGTCGATGGAGCCCGCCTCAAGGATGGTTGCAACGCCGGCCGAGTCATAGCCGCGATATTCCAGCCGCTTCAGCGCGTCGACGAGTTCACCCGCGACGTCGCCGCTCCCCAGAATGCCCACAATGCCGCACATGGCTGTCCTTCCAAGCC
>JAGRKQ010000208.1 GCA_020442235.1 Hyphomicrobiaceae bacterium
GTCGATGTAATAGGAGTGCTCCCAGACATCGACGCCCAGGAGCGGCACCGCGCCGTGGACGAGCGGGTTCTCGCCATTCGGGGTCTTCATCACCGCCAGCTTGCCGTCCTTGAGCGCAAGCCAGGCCCAGCCGGAGCCGAACTGCGTGGTGCCGGCCTGAATGAAGGCACCGCGGAAGGCATCATAGCCGCCAAGATCGCTGTCGATCTTCGCCGCAAGTGCCCCCGGCAGCTTGGTGCCGCCGCCATTCGGCTTCATCCACTTCCAGAAATGGATGTGGTTGAAGTGCTGGCCGGCATTGTTGAAGAGCCCGGCATTGGTGCCGTAGGACTGCTTGACCACCTCTTCCAGCGTCAGCCCGTCCATGCCGGCTTCGGCGGCCAGCTTGTTGCCGTTGTCNGCCTTGTGGTGCTTGTCGTGGTGAAACTCGAGCGTTTCGGCCGACATGAAGGGCGCCAGCGCGTCATAGGCGTAGGGAAGGTCTTCAAGAACAAAGGCCATGAATCGGTCCTCTCGATACAGTCGTTGGTGTCTGTCCTGCCAGTCGGCCCGCCTGAGGGCGTCTGCCGGGCTGCTCGCCTTTCTAGGTAGGCCACGCGGACGCATCCGGCAATGTGCTTATGCGCGGAATTGACCTTCAGGCGTGGGCAAAGTCCCAGTAAAGCGCGCGGGCGCGCACCGCGACGGGACCGGGCTGCAAGGACCTGTCCTCGATCGCCGTGATCGGTACCACCTTGGAATAATTCCCGGTGGAGAAGATCTCGTCGGCCGAAAGAAAATCGGCCACCGTCAGCCGTGTTTCACGCACCTCAAACCCGTCTTCACGCAAAAGACCGGCCATGCGCTGGCGGGTGATGCCGTTCAGGAAACAGCCATTCGGCGCCGGTGTCATGACAACGCCGTCGCGCACCATGAAGACATTGGCCGTGGCGAGTTCGGCGACATTGCCCAGCATGTCGAGGACGAGTGCGTTGTCGAAGCCGCGCCCATGGGCCTCGCGCACCGCGCGGCCATTGTTGGGATAAAGGCAGGCCGCCTTGGCGTCGGTCGGCATGGTTTCCAGCGTCGGACGGCGGAAGGGCGAGACGGTGATGCGCATGCCCGCATCCGGCGGCGGCATCGGCGTTTCGTAGATGCACAGGCAGAAACGCGTCGATTCGGGCAGCGGCGGCACCGACATGAAGCCCCCCTCCTCGGCCCAGTACATCGGACGGATGTAAAGCTCGGCATCGGGGGAAAAGCGCTTCACTCCTTCGCGCGACAGGGCGGCGATCTCCTCGCTCGCCATCGTCGGCCGGAGGCCCAGCCGTTCGGCGGAGTGATTGACCCGCGCCGAATGCAGATCGAGGTCCGGGCCAACGCCTTCAAACCAGCGCCCGCCGTCGAAGACCACCGACCCCAGCCACATGGCATGGGTGCGCGGGCCTATGAGCAGCGGATTGCCCTCATGCCAGGCACCATCGACAAAGGTCCAGCTCTGGGTCGCCGCCATGGCCTTTTCTCCCTGTTTCGGCAATCTCTTTTGCCGCCAATCTTGACGCCTCGTCCCCCGGCTGTCACCTCAGGGACCAATGCAATCAGGGGGCATCGGCCATGACCCACGCGCTCTACGTCTTCGACGCCTATGGAACGCTGTTCGACGTGCACGCCGCCGTGCGCCGCCATCAGGCGGCCGTCGGGCCGAAAGGGGCGGAGCTTTCCGCGATCTGGCGCCAGAAGCAGCTGGAATATTCCTGGACCCGCGCGCTGATGGGCCGCTATCACGATTTCTGGCAATTGACCGAGGAGGCGCTCGACACCGCCTTCGCACTGGTGCCGGAGGCCAATCAGGATGCGCGCGATGAATTGCTGTCGGCTTACTCGCGCCTCGACTGCTATCCGGAAGTGCCGCTCGTCCTGCGCCAGTTGAAGGAACGCGGAGCCAAGCTGGCGATCCTGTCCAACGGCTCGCCGCGCATGCTGGAAGGGGCGGTGGAAGCGGCCAAGATCGACACGCTGCTCGATGCCGTTCTGTCGGTGCATCCGCTGAAGACCTACAAGACGGCACCGGAAGTCTACGACATGGTGACGGCGGCCTTCCGGGTGTTCCCCGAGGCGGTGTCCTTCCAGTCGTCGAACCGCTGGGATGTTGCCGGCGGCACGGCTTTCGGCTTCCGCACGGTGTGGATCAACCGCACCGGCCTTCCCGACGAGTATCACGACCTGCCGCCGGCGGCGGTGCTGCCCAATCTCGAAGGGCTCGTGGCGATCTGAACCTTCGGGGCTTTTGCCTAGAGATCGCCGCGTTCCACCCACTTTCCCACACGCGGCGCCGCGTAGTGGCGAAAGCGGTCCAGAAGCGGCCCGGCGCGCTCTTCCACGACCAGCATGTCGCGCAGCGCAGGCTTCACGAAGCCTTCCTGCGACTGATGGTCGAGAAACCCCAACAGGCCGTCATAGAAGCCCTTCACGTTGAGAAGACCGACCGGCTTGTCGTGAAACCCGAGCTGGCCCCAGGTCCAGACCTCGAACAGTTCCTCCAGCGTGCCGGCCCCGCCGGGCAGTGCGATGAAGGCATCGGCGAGATCGGCCATCAGCGCCTTGCGTTCATGCATGCTGGATACGGTGTGAAGCTCGCTCAGCCCGTCATGGGCGAGTTCCTTGTCGACGAGCGCCTTCGGAATGACGCCACTCACCCGGCCGCCGGCGGCAAGCGCCGCATCGGCGACGGCGCCCATGAGGCCAACCCTCGCCCCGCCATAGACGAGCACCAGACCGTCCATCGCCAGGCGCGTCCCGACATCCTTTGCCGCCGCGAGATAGACCGGATCACTGCCGGGATTGGAGCCGCAGAACACGCAGACGGAGCGCAGCAGCGTCACGAAAGATTTCCGTAGGCGCCAAGGATGCGCGCCCAGGAGCGCGTTCCCTTGATGAAGCTTGCCAGTTCGTATTTCTCGTTCGGCGAATGGATCTGGTCGTTGTCGAGCGCATAGCCGACCATCACCGAATCGAGCCCGAAGCGGCGCTTGAAGGCCCCGACGATGGGGATGGAACCGCCCATGCCGACAAGCACCGCCGGCCTGCCCCATTCTTCTTCCAGCGCCTGACGCGCCTTGGAAACGCCCTCGCCCGATACATCGAGAACGGTTGCCGGCGAAGCCCCGTGCTCGTGAAATTCCACCTTGCAGTCGGCCGGCAGCATGGCTTCGACATGGGCGCGGAAGGCCTTGCGGATCGCCAGCGGATCCTGCGTGCCGACAAGGCGGAAGGAGACCTTGGCCGAGGCCTTCGATGGCAGGACGGTCTTGAAGCCCTTTCCGGTATAGCCGCCGGTGATGCCGTTGACCTCACAGGTCGGCCGCGCCCAGATCTTTTCCAGAACCGAACGACCGGTCTCGCCGGCGGGGATGGAAAGACCCACCTCGCCCAGAAAGTCGCTTTCGGAGAAATCGAGCCCGTCCCACATGGCCCGCAGTGCGTCGGAGATCTCCGGAACGCCGTCGTAGAAGCCGGGCAGTGTCACGCGCCCATCATCGTCATGCAGGCTGGCAAGAATTTTGGCCAGAAGCTGGATTGGGTTGCGGGCCGCACCGCCGAAGGAGCCCGAGTGCAGATCCTTGTCCGCGCAGGTGATCGTCACCTCTTCGCCGACAAGACCGCGCAAGGTGGTGGCGATGGCCGGAGTTTCGGCGTCCCACTGGCTGGTGTCGCAGACAAGCGCGAAATCGGCCGCGATCACATCGCCATGCGCCTTGAAGAAGCCGTCGAGCGAGGGCGAGCCCGATTCCTCTTCCCCCTCCAGAAGGATCGTGACCGGCACGGGCAGCTTGCCGGTGGCCTCGATCCAGGCCCGGCAGGCCTCGACGAAGGTCATGACCTGCCCCTTGTCGTCGGAGGAGCCGCGCGCAACGATCTTCGCCGTCCCGTCGCGCCGCTCGACGATGCGCGGATCGAAGGGATCGGTCTCCCACAGATCGAGCGGATCGACCGGCTGCACGTCGTAATGGCCGTAGAAGAGAACATGCGGGCCGCTCGCGTGGCTTTCGCGGCTCTTGGCCACGACCATCGGGTGCCCCTCGGTCGGATAGACCGCGACATCGAGACCGATGGCCGCAAGGTCGGCGGCAATGTGCTCGGCGCAGCGCTTCACCTCTCCCGCATAAGCCGGATCGGTGGAAATCGACGGGATGCGCAGGAAGGTGAAAAGACGCTCCAGCGCGGCATCGCGGGCGGCATCGCAGGCATTCAGGACGGCTGGCAGCATGGGTCGGG